>JANXNS010000117.1 GCA_025353965.1 Aquihabitans sp. | reverse complement strand
AGTTTCCGCCAGAAAAGAAGGCGCCGACCCTCGGAGATCTCATCTCGTTCGATGAGCCCCTGCGCCAGAAGGTCAACGACCAGGTTGCGCCCTGGAAGATGCTGGAAACTTCCAACAAATACACCGGCGAGACCCAGTCGGTCGTGGCCGAGGATCTCGGTCCCAATGGCCAAGCCAAGTTCACCTCGGCTGCCGACTACGTAGTGATCGACACCTACGTTACGGGCGGAAAGACCGGTCGGACCAGCAACTCAATCTTTGGGCGTATCAAGTACAAGTTCACCTCAGCACTCCAGCTGAACAGCCCACCGTTCTATGCCGCCGTGCAGCTCCAGCCGGTGGTGGTCCAGGAAACCAAGCCTGGTCAAGCACCGCCGCTCCCGGTGGCCGACAAGGGCGCACCGATCTATACGGTCGTGCTCGAACGGGACCGTGGCCAGCTTCGGTTGCCGTCTATCAGCTTCACCATCTTCAGCGGCATTGTCTTTGGGATCACCTGCAACATGCTGCACCGCAGAGACAAGCTGGCCATGGCGCAGCGGTCCGCCGTCGTTGTCGCTGGGGCGGCCTGAGCATGGGGCAGTACCTGCCGGTCCTGGTCATGTTGATCCTGGGCGCCGGCTTTGCCGGAGTCAGTTTGGTGTTGTCCAACTTGGTCAGCCCAAAGCGCCCCTCGGCGGCCAAAGCTGCCCCCTACGAATGTGGGATCGTGCCCCGTAACGAACCACCGGAGCGCTTCCCGGTCCGCTTTTACCTCGTGGCCATGATCTTCATTGTGTTCGACATTGAGATCATTTTCCTCTATCCCTACGCCGTGATCTTCCGGCAGTTGGGTGCGTTTGGTTTGATTGAGATGCTGGTGTTTGCCATCGCCGTCTTTGCGTCTTTCGTGTTCCTGATCGCCAACGGCGCGCTGGATTGGGGGCCGGTGCAGGCCCTGCGGCGGGCTCAGCCTGCGGTGAGCCCGAACCGCACCACGGCATCCACCATCCGTCGAGTCGGCGCCGATGGACGCGCGGCCGATGCCCCCAAGGAAGTAGCAGCCTGATGCCGCTCGACTTCAGCAACGGTCTCGAGACCTTGGACCACAACTTCATGACGGCCAAGGTCGAAGACGTTGTGCACTGGGCCCGGACCCGCAGCATGTGGCCAGCGACCTTTGGCTTGGCCTGTTGTGCCATAGAGATGATGGGCGCCGGTGGTTCCCATTACGACCTGGCCCGGTTCGGCATGGAGGTCTTCCGCGCTTCCCCCCGTCAGGCTGACCTCATGATCGTGGCTGGCCGGGTATCGCAGAAGATGGCCCCGGTTCTGCGGCAGATTTATGACCAAATGATGGAACCCAAATGGGTCATCTCCATGGGCGTCTGCGCTAGTTCCGGAGGCATGTTCAACAACTACGCCATCGTGCAGGGTGTCGATCAGATCGTGCCCGTCGACGTCTACGCGCCAGGCTGCCCCCCCGGGCCGGAGACATTGATCCACGCCATCGGCACCCTCCACGAGAAGATCGCCGACGGAGACATCTTCCGGCGTCGTGAAGAAAACGGTGGCGCCGGAGCGGGAATCACCGTGAGTCAGCTAGACGGCCAGCGCGCCCCTACTCCCGTCCTGCTCACTCCCGGGCGGTCGTAGTCATGTCAGATCCAGATCCCGCCACCGAAGAACCGGTGGCTCCAGACTCTGCGCCCGAACCCGAGATGCTCCACGGGGCTCCGGTCACCTACAGCCGGGACCAGCGAGTAGCGCACCCCAATCGTGAGCAACTGGTCCCGATGGTGCGGACCCTTCGGGATGAGGGCTGGATCATGTGCCTCGACGTGGCTGGGGTGGACTACCTCGCTCACCCCCGCGCCGACGTCGCCGAAGGCATCGCTCCCGAGCGTTTCGAAGTTGTGGTCACCCTGATCTCGCACCACCTCCGCGAGCGGCTGCGCCTTCGGGTGCAGGTCCCGGAATCCGATCCCGTCGTTCCGACGCTGTTCGAGGTTCACCCGGGCACAGAAGCTATGGAGCGCGAGGTGTTCGACCTGTTCGGCATCTCTTTCGACGGCCATCCAGATCTCTCCCGCATCCTCATGCCCGAGGACTGGCAGGGGCATCCCTTGCGCAAGGACTACGCCATTGGGCGCATTCCGGTTCAGTTCAAGGACGCTCCCTCCCGCTGAGCGGAGGCTCCCCCATGACCATCGCCGAGCACAACACCAACGACACGCCAGGTCACCACGACGGCACCCACCTCACGTCGGAGGGCGCCCAGGAGATGGATCGCCGCGCCTTCTCCGGTGGGGTAGAGGTCCTCCGCGAGGTCGGCTCCGTACTGCGGCTCTCCGAGGCGGAAGCGGGCGCCGATGCCACCGACGACGCAGAGACCACAATCATCAACATGGGGCCCCAGCACCCCAGCACCCACGGTGTGCTCCGGCTCATGCTTGAGCTCGACGGAGAAACGGTGCTGCGCACCAAGCCGGTCATCGGGTATCTCCACACCGGCATGGAGAAGACGGGCGAAACGCTCACCTACCTGCAGGGTGGCACCAACGTCACCCGGATGGACTACGCGGCCCCGATCTTCAACGAGCTCGTGTTCAGCCTGGCCGCGGAGAAGCTCCTCGGCCTGAAACTCCCACCGCGTGCCGTATGGATTCGGATGCTGCTCTGTGAGCTGAACCGGCTCACCTCGCACTTCCTCTTCCTGGCCACCAACGGTATGGACCTCGGGTCCTCGTCCATGATGATTTACGGTTGGCGCGAACGGGAAGAGGGCCTGCGGATCCTAGAAATGATCACCGGCCTTCGGATGAACCACAACTTCGTCCGGGTCGGCGGTACGGCCGCGGACCTCCCCGATGGTTGGCAAGAACGCTTGAGCACCTACCTGGAGAGCATCCCGGCGCGGCTCGAGGAATACGAAGTCCTGATGACCAACCAGCCGATCTGGCGTGATCGCCTCCAAGGGGTCGGCACCATTTCCACCGAAGAAGCGCTCGCCCTTGGGGCAACCGGGCCGATCCTGCGTTCCACCGGCTACGCCTGGGACCTCCGCCGGGAGATGCCCTACCTCGCCTACGACGAAGTCGATTTCGACGTGATCGTCGGCACCTACGGGGATTGCTTCGACCGCTACGCCATCCGGCTCAACGAAATTCGCGAGTCCATGAAGATCCTCTGGCAGTGCATTGAAAACATGCCCGCCGGTGATTACCGGATGCAGGACAAGAAGGTCACGCCACCGCCGCGGGCTCGCATCGACGAGTCCATGGAAGCCCTGATCCACCATTTCAAGATCTTTACCGAGGGCTTCAAAGTGCCCGAGGGTGAGGTCTATGTGGCCATTGAGTCCCCGCGTGGGGAACTCGGTTGTTACCTCGTCTCCGACGGTTCGGCCAAGCCGTACCGCATGCATATCCGAGGCCCGAGCTTTGTGAATCTCCAAGTCCTGCCCCACCTCATGCATGGCCGCCTCCTGGCCGACGCCGTGGCCATCATTTCGTCGGTCGACCCAATCATGGGTGAGGTGGATCGGTAGTGGCCCGCTTGGACGACACCAACTTGGCCACCGCCAAGGAAATCATCTCGCGCTACCCGCGGATCAAGTCCGCCACCATTCCGCTGCTGCATCTGGCTCAGGAACAGGACGGCTACGTGGCTACCGATGCCATGGAACACATCGCGGAGCTCACCAATACCACCCCAGCGCAGGTGCTGGGCACGTGTTCGTTCTACGAGATGTTCAAGCGCGAGCCAGTGGGCAAGTACCTGGTGAACATCTGCACCAACATCTCCTGCCAGATCATGGGTGGAGAAGAACTCCTCCATCACGCAGAAGAATCGCTGGGCATCAAGGGCGGAAGTACAACAGCAGATGGGCTCTTCACCATCGAAGATGTGGAATGCATCGCCGCCTGCACCGAGGCGCCCTGCTTGCAGATCAACTATCGCTACTTCCACAAAATCAGCAACGACCAGTTCGACGAAGTGATCGCCGACCTCCGCTCTGGCGGTCGTACCGACGAGATCCCGCCGCACGGCACGTTGGCCCGCATCCGCCAGCACATCCCTGCCGATCGGGCCGCCGGCAATGCCGATCCCGCTGGCATTCCCGAGCCCATCTGGCTGTCGGCCCCCGCCACGGCACCTCCGGAAGGCGAGAAGGCCTGATGGCCGTCACCGACGCCCCCAAGATCACCAGCAGTCGATTCGACCTTGCCGATGGCCACACGATCGAACGCTATGTCGCCACCGGCGGCTACCAAGGCCTCAAAGCGGCACTGGCCAAGTCCCCGTCCGGGGTGGTCGACGAGGTGAAGTCCGCCTCCCTGCTCGGTCGCGGTGGCGCCGGGTTCCCGGCCGGGGTCAAGTGGGGCTTTTGCCCGCCCGGCGTGTTCCCTCGCTACCTCGTGGTCAACGGCGATGAGTCCGAGCCCGGCACCTACAAGGACCGGCTCCTCATGGAGAAGGACCCCCACCAACTCATCGAGGGTGTGTTGATTGGCTGCTATGCCGTCGGCTGCTCCCAGGCATTTCTCTATGTTCGAGGTGAGATGGCGCTGGCCCAAGAGCGCATCGCTCAGGCCCTGAACGACGCCTATGCCGCTGGCCACATTGGTAAGAACATTTACGGCACCGAGTTCTCGGTCGACATCGTTCTGCACTGGGGTGCGGGCGCCTACATCGTGGGAGAAGAAACGGCGCTCATCGAGAGTCTCGAAGGCAACCGGGGCATGCCCCGCCTCAAGCCCCCGTTCTTCCCGGCGGCGAAGGGCCTCTACCTCCAACCCACCATCGTCAACAACGTCGAGACGTTGGCGAACCTCCCCTGGATCATGAGCAATGGCGCGGCGGCGTTCGCGGCGCTCGGGGCGGAGAACTCCAAAGGCACCCGCATCTTTGCCGTCTCCGGTCACGTGAAAAACCCCGGGGTCTACGAAGTCGAGTTCGGCGTCACCACGTTCCGCGACCTGCTCTACGCACCGGTGTACGGCGGCGGGATTCGCCACGACCGCGAGCTCAAAGCGTTCATCCCCGGCGGTGCATCGGCCCCCTGGTTGTACCCCGAGCATCTCGACGTACCACTCGAGGCGGCCACCGTCGGCAAACTCGGCACCATGCTCGGGTCCGGTGCCGTGGTGGTCTTCGACGAGCAAACTGACATGGTCAAAGCCTGCCATCGGCTCGTTCGCTTCTTTGCCCGGGAATCCTGCGGCAAGTGCACACCGTGCCGGGAAGGCACCAGCTGGCTGGAAAAGATCCTGGAGCGCATCATTGACGGCCTCGGCCGCCCTGAGGATCTCGATCTTCTCCTTGACATCTGCGACAACATCTCGGTCGGCATGAACTGGCCGCCCCGCCAGACCACCATCTGCCCCCTCGGCCAATCCGCCACCTCGCCCATTGCGTCTGCTGTCATGCGGTTCCGTGACGAGTTCGAGGCTTATCTCGGCGGTCCCGCCGAGATCACCGTTCAGGTGAAGGGTCCTGCGTTCGTGGGCCCGTACGTTCACGAAGAGGCCACCGCCGATGCCTGAAGCACCCGCCGAGACCGCCGTCGCCATAACCGTCAACGGCAAAGCCATTGCCGCCCGCCCCGGCGAACTGGTGATAGATGCTGCGGAACGCAACGGCGTTTACATCCCGCGCTTTTGCTACCACCACCGCATGGAGCCCGTCGGTATGTGCCGCATGTGCCTGGTGGAGGTCGACACCGGTCGCGGTATGGCTCTCCAGCCGAGCTGCATGCTCACCGTGGCGCCGGACATGGTGGTCGAAACCGAGTCCCCCGTGGCCAAAAAGGCTCAGGACGGGATCCTGGAATTCCTTCTGATCAATCATCCCCTCGATTGCCCCGTCTGCGACAAGGGCGGCGAGTGCCCGCTCCAGGATCACACGGTGGCCTTCGGTCCCGGTGAGAGCCGGTTCGTGGAAGAGAAGCGGCATTACGAGAAGCCGATCTCCATCTCCGAGAACGTGTACCTGGACCGTGAGCGCTGCATCCTCTGCGATCGTTGTACCCGGTTCGCCAAGGACGTGGCTGGCGACACGCTGATCCACTTCCAAGACCGCGGCAACGGCACGCAGATCAATACCTTCCCGGATCACCCCTTCGCCTCATACTTCTCGGGCAACACCGTGCAGATCTGCCCGGTCGGCGCCCTCACGGCCAAGCCGTATCGCTTCAAGGCCCGGCCCTGGGACCTCGACGTGGTGGAGTCCACCTGTACGGATTGTGCGGTTGGCTGCCGCATCGTGATCGATGGGTCTCGCAACGAGGTACTCCGCTATGCGGGAGTGGATTCGGACCCGGTCAACTGGAGTTGGCTCTGCGACAAGGGTCGCTTCGGTTTCGAGAAGGTCGGCGCCGACGCCCGCCTCAGCGCACCACTCGTCAAGGAAACCAACGGAGATCTGGTCGAGACCCGCTGGGCCGACGCCCTCACGCAGGCGGCCCGGGCCATCAAGGCCGGCCTCGATAAGAACGGTCCGGGCGGCACCGCCATCATCGGCGGTGCCCACCTCACCAATGAGTCCGCCTACGCCTGGGCCAAGTTGGCCAAGGGTGTCATCGGCACCGACAACGTCGACGCTCAACTGGGTGACGGGCTTCCCGCGGCCATGGTGGCCGGGATGGCGCGGGCAACCATCGACGAGGCGTGTGTCGCGGGTGGAACCCTCCTGGTGATCGGTTCCGATCCCAAGGACGAACTCGCGGTTCTGTTCTTGCGCATCCGCGACGCAGTCACCCTCCACAAGACCACCGTGGTGGAACTTTCGCCTCGAGCCACGTCGCTCTCCGAGATCGCCGCCCATTCGCTGCGGTCCGTCCCTGGTGCCGTCCACGAACTGGTGAATCAGATCATTGCTGGCGAGGGAGACCTTGCCCCGGTGCGGGCTGCGCTGGCCAACGACCACCTCACCGTGCTGCTGGGCCGAGGCTCAATGGCCGAATCCGCCGAGGCAACCGTTGCCGCCGCGGCCGCGTTGCTCGCCGCCTTCCCCAACGTCAAGTTCTTGTCCGGCCTGCGCCGGGCCAATGTCCACGGCGCCCTAGACCTTGGTCTCACCCCTGGGTTCTTGCCCGGCCGGGTGACCCTCGATGATGGTCGCGCCTGGTTCACCGAAGCCTGGGACACCGTGCCGGCCGAGCCTGGCCTCGATGCTGCTGGGATTCTCGCTGCAGCCGCCGATGGCCGCATCGACACGCTGATCCTGCTCGGGGCGGACCCACTGGCAGACTTCCCGGACCGAGAACTGGCCACGCGGGGCCTCAAAGGAGCTCGCACGGTCATCGCCGTGGAGACCCTCCTCAACTCGTCCTCGGCCTTCGCTCACATTGTGCTCCCCGCGGCTGGCGCCGCCGAGGTAGACGGCACCACGACCAACATCGAAGGTCGGGTCAGCACCGTTCGACAGAAGGTCACCCCGCCCGGAACGGCCCGGCCGGATTGGATGATCGCCGCCGAATTAGCCTTCCGGCTCGGCGCAGACCTCAACATCACCGATGCGGCCTCGGCTTGGGCGGAGATCGAGCGGCTATCCGCAGCACACGCCGGCATGACCGCCGAAGCACTGGGCAACGAGCCCGATGGCCTCATCGTTGGCCGCACGGAGCCGGACGTTGAGCGGCCAGCCATGGTTTCGTTCAGCGCCCCCGCCTTCGAAGCCCCCGCAGTCGACGCCTATTCCCTGAGGTTGGTCACCACCCGCCGCCTGTATGACCAAGGAACCCTTGTTTCGCACTCGCCGTCGCTGGCTGGTCTCGCCGTGAGCGGCAGCTTGCTGGCCAACCCGACCGACCTCGACCGCCTTGGCGTTGCCCCCAGCGGCAACGTGAAAGTGTCGTCGCCGCGGGGTGCGATCACCGCGGCGGTCGAGCCGGATGCCACGGTCCCGCCCGGCACCGTGGTCCTTGCTTGGAACCAAGGCGACCCCTCACCGAACGCCCTCATCGACGCGGCAGCGCCGGTCACAGAGGTTCGCTTGGAGACCACCTCATGATCCTTGGCCTGGACCCCCTCTTCTCCGGACATGTCGGCCTTGTCGTGGTGCTGATCGTGGTCGTCAAAGCCGCCCTCACCCTGGGTATCTGCTTGGTGGCCACCATGTTGATGATCTGGTTCGAACGCAAGATCGTGTCCGACCTCCAGAACCGCATTGGCCCCAACCGGGCCGGACCTTGGGGGATCCTGCAAACCTTGGCCGATGGCCTCAAGGTGATCCTCAAAGAGGACCTCATCCCGGACAAAGCGGACCGGCTGGTCTTCCGGCTGGCCCCGATCCTCACCATGGTTCCGGCGTTCATCACCTTCGGCTTGATCCCGCTTGGCGGTGACTTCTCGAACGGCAACGGCGGCGCCGTCACCATGTTCGGCCACACCACGTTCTTGCAGTTGGCCAACCCCGACGCTGGTGTCCTGGTGATCTTGGCCATGTCGTCGATCGCCGTCTATGGCGTCATGCTCGCCGGTTGGTCCTCCGGTTCCAAGTATCCGCTGCTCGGATCGGTCCGCGCCAGCGCCCAGATGGTGTCTTATGAAGCAGCCCTCGGGCTCTCGGTCTTGGCTGTCGTGTTGGTGAGTGGCAGCGCTACAAAAGGCGGCCTGGGCACCCTCACCACCAACGGCATCGTGAACGCCCAGGCGCCGTGGGGCTGGAACTTGTGGGTCACGGGCCTGATCCCGTTCATGATTTTCTCCGTCGCCGCCACCGCCGAGCTCAACCGGCCCCCGTTCGACCTGGTCGAGGCCGAGCAGGAACTGGTCGGCAGTTTCCAAACTGAGTATTCCGGGTTCCGGTTCGCCATCTTCTACCTGGCCGAGTTTCTGAACTGCGTCACCATGGGCGCCATCATCGTCACTCTCTTCTTGGGTGGACCCGCGGGCCCGGTTCTTTTCGGCCCCGGCTGGATCTGGGGTTTTCTCTGGTTCTTCCTCAAGCTTGTCGCCATCCTCTACGCCTTCGTCTGGACCCGCGCTTCGGTTCCTCGGGTTCGCTACGACCAACTCATGGACCTCGGCTGGAAGGTCCTCATCCCGCTCTCGCTGGGATGGCTCCTGTTGCTCGTCGCTATTCGGGTGGGCTCGGACCTCGGCTGGAATCCTTTCGCCACCATTGCGGTGAGCGCCGTGGTCATGGCCTCTTGTTACGGACTTCTGGTTCAGGCGATGAAGGTCTCGAGACGCAACCGTGAACTGGAAGGGGTGATCGACTGATGGGCTACCTCGGAGGGTTCCTCGTCACGTTCCGCCAGCGCGGAAAGAAGCAGCGCAATACCCGTGAATACGCCAAGGGCGAAGGCGGCAAACGAGATAAGCCCGAGCGCCTGCACGGTCGCCATGTGCTGAACCGCTACGAGGACGGCATGGAGAAGTGCATTGGCTGCGAGCTGTGCGCCGGGGTCTGTCCCGCCAACTGCATCTATGTCCGAGGCCAAGACAATGACCCCGCCGATCCGGTTTCTCCGGGCGAGCGGTTCGGTTTCGTCTACGAGATCAACTACCTCCGCTGCATTCACTGCGACCTTTGCGTGGAGGCTTGCCCTACCGAGGCCATCACCGAGACCAAGTTGTTCGAGTTCTCGTTCACCAACCGCGCCGATGCCATTTACACCAAGGCCGAGCTCATGGTCGACGACCTCGGTATGCCGCAGCAGATGCCCTGGGAAGACTGGACCGACCTAGCCACGGTTGCCCACCAGACCTCCGCGTGGGTCCGCGCTACGGCGCCGGGCGGCTTGGCCTCGTACGAGGGCAAGGTTGGCTGGAGCGGTGAGCTTGGCTTTGGCGTCAAGCCCGCCGAGGTTGGCCAATCAGCCGATCACCTCTCCCCGCCGGTATCACCCGCCGTCACCGAAGAGGAGCACCACTGATGGAGCTCGCCGTCTTCATTGCCGGGTCGCTCATTTGCCTGATGGGTGCGATCGGTGTCGTCACGTCAGAGAACCCGGTGCACTCGGCGCTCAGCCTGGTGGGCACACTCTTCGGTATCGCCGTGCTGTTCATTGCGCAGGACGCCGAGTTCCTAGCCGCGGTGCAAGTCATCGTCTATGCCGGGGCCATCGTGGTGATGTTCCTGTTCGTGATCATGTTGTTGGGCGTGGACCGCACCGACGACATCCGGGTTGACCCCCTCGTTGGCCAGCGCTCAGCGGCCATTGTCGCCGGCGTCTTGTTGGCTGGTGGCCTCACCGCCGTCGTGCTGCTGGGCAGCGTTTCCGGCGCACGCTCTAGCGCCGCGGCGCCGACCAAAGATCTTCCCAACGTTGCCCAGATTGGCCAGCTCTTGTTCACCGATTACCTCTGGGCCTTCGAGATCACCTCGGTTCTGCTGGTGATTGCGGTCGTTGGCGCAGTGGTTTTGGCCCGTCATCGTCGAGATGATTTCGTCGATGACCTTCCCGGCGACGAAGTGCCCGAGATAGCCGCCGCACCCGCCGAGGAGGTCTCATGATGGTTGCCGCCCTCGGTTCTGCCCCTTACCTAGTGCTGGGCGCCCTTCTGTTCGCCTCCGGCGCCACCGGCCTTCTGGTTCGCCGCAACCCGTTGGTCATGTTCATGTGCGTGGAGCTCATGCTCAACGCAGTGAACCTCACCTTTGTCACCCTGGCTCGCGAACTTCACGACCTCGGTGGCCAAGTGGCCGTCTTCTTCGTACTCGTGGTGGCCGCCGCTGAAGTGGTGGTGGGCCTCGGGATTATCGTGTCCATCTTCCGTCGCCGCCAAGGCGCGACTGCCGACGACCTCAACCTCCTGAAGGGCTGAGCGAACACATGCAGAACGCGCTCTTCCTCATTCCCGCTCTGCCCCTGGCCGGGTTCATTTTCTTGCTCTTCTTTGGCAAGCGGCTGGGCGAACCGCTGGCCGGTTGGCTGGCCACTGCGGCCGTCGGCAGCTCCTTCTTGGCCACCGTTGCGGTGTTCTTTGACCTCGTAAGCAAAGACGCCGAGCACCGGGCACTCACCCAGAAGCTTTTTGCCTGGCTTCCCGTTGGTGGCTTCCACGTTGACGTGGGCTTCTTGGCCGACCCGCTTTCGGTCACCATGCTGCTGTTCGTCACCGGCATTGCCACGCTCATCCACCTGTACGCCATTGGCTACATGCATGGCGATCCCCGCTTCACCAAGTTCTTCGTCTACCTGAACTTGTTCGTCTTTTCGATGATCATGCTGGTCCTCGGCGACAACCTGCTGATCACCTTCCTGGGCTGGGAAGGCGTAGGCGCCTGCTCGTACTTCTTGATCTCCTTCTGGCACGAGAGCGAAGCCAATGCATCCGCCGGCAAGAAGGCGTTTGTCACCAACCGCATCGGTGACTTCGGTTTCATGGTGGCGATTTTCTTCACCTTCAACGCCTTGGGCACGCTCAACTACGCCGGGATCATCTCGGCGTCGCCCAGCTTGGCCACCACCACCGCAACGGTGATCGCGGCCATGTTGTTCCTAGGGGCCTGCGGCAAATCGGCCCAGCTTCCCCTCTTTGTCTGGCTTCCCGATGCCATGGCTGGCCCCACCCCGGTCTCTGCGCTCATCCATGCCGCCACCATGGTCACCGCCGGTATCTACCTGCTCACCCGCATGAACCCGGTCATTGCCGAGGCGGCTAGTTGGGTTCCGTGGCTCATAGCCATTGTCGGTGCGCTCACCGCGCTCTTGGCGGCCACCATTGCCATTGCGCAAAACGACATCAAGAAGGTGCTGGCGTACTCCACCGTCAGCCAACTCGGCTACATGTTCCTGGCCGTTGGCTCGGGCGCCTACGTGGCCGCCATTTTCCACATGGTCACCCATGCGTTCTTCAAGGCCCTGATGTTCCTCGGTTCGGGATCGGTCATCCACGGCATGGAGGACGAACAGGACATGCGCCGCATGGGTGGCCTGTTCAAGGTCATGAAGGTCACCTCCGTCACCTTCATCATCGGGTTTGTAGCCATTGCCGGCATCTTCCCGTTTGCTGGTTTCTGGTCGAAGGACGAAATCCTGCTGTCTGCCTTCGGTAAGAGCCCGGTGCTGTGGGTGGCCGGTCTAGTGACTGCCCTGCTTACGGCCTTCTACATGGGCCGTCAGGTCTTCATGGTCTTCTTCGGCGAGCCCAAGTGGGACCGCCCCTTGGCCGAGGCCGTTCCGGCCCTGGCCGCTGAGCGTGAGGCCTCAGGTGTCCACCAGGGTCACGGCGAAGGCCCGAGCGAGGCCATCCACCCCCATGAGTCCGGCTGGAAAATGACCTTGCCGCTGGTGGTGCTGGCCTTCTTTGCCGCCACGGCCGGGCTGCTGAATCTGCCGATGTTCGACCGCACCAAGTTCCTCGAGCACTGGCTGGATCCCGTCGTGAGCTTCGGTGAGGTGCACGTACACGAAGGCCCGGTGTTCAAAGTGAGCGTGGCCATGATCGCCTTGGCCCTCGCTATCACCGGCATCTTGATCGCCTTCGCGGTGTACATCCGCAAGCGGGAAGACCTGGCCGCCAAGATCGAGCAGCCCATCTTCGCCAACGGTTGGAACTACGACTCCTCCATCACCGCCTTCATGGGCGGTCCGGGGCGCAAGGCCTTTGAGGCTGTTGCCTGGTTCGATCGAACCATCATCGATGGTGCCGTCAATGGGGTAGGCACGCTCGTGAGAGATGGTTCCGGCAAGGGTCGGCTGACCCAGACCGGCTATGTCCGCAACTACGCACTCGGCCTCGCCTTTGGCGCCGTTGCTCTCGCCGTGCTCCTCATCTCGAAAGCGGTTTACTGATGAGCGCGTTGCTGCTCGCGTCCGAAGGGACGGCCTACCACGCCACCTTCCCGATTCTGTCGGCTGTGGTGCTTACCCCGGTCGTTGGGGCCATCGTGGTTGCGCTGATGTCCAAGCGTCGGCCGGAGGTCGCCAAGCAGGTTGCGGTGCTCTTTGCGGTGGCCACCGGTGCGCTCACCTTCGCCATTTTGGGGCTGTTCAAAACCAGCGATGCGGGGTTCCAGCTCACCGATCAGTTGACCTGGATCAAGGACCCGCACATCTCATGGGCCCTTGGGGTAGATGGCATCTCGTTGTGGTTGGTGGTCCTGACCGGGGTGCTGTTCCCCATCGCCATGTTGGGTGCGCCGCCCCATCACGACGACAAGCCTTTCTATGCCTGGCTGCTCTTGCTCGAAGCCGGCTGCCTTGGTGCCTTCTTGGCCCGAGACCTGTTTCTCTTCTTTATCTTCTTCGAGATCGTGCTGGTCCCGATGTATTTCCTGATCAGCGGTTGGGGCTACGACAACCGTAAGTACGCGGCCACCAAGTTCTTCTTGTACACCATGTTCGGATCAGCGTTCATGCTGATTGGTGTCATCGCCACTGCCTATCTGCATGCCAAGGGCGGCCCAGTCACCTTCGACCTGCAGACCCTGGCAGAGGGCCAAGGCATCATTGCCCGCAGTACCGGGCGCTGGCTCTTCCTCTCCTTCGCCATTGCCTTTGCGGTCAAGGTTCCCCTGTTCCCGTTCCACACCTGGCTGCCGGACGCCCACACCCAGGCACCCACCGCGGGCTCGGTCATACTGGCCGGCGTCATGCTCAAGTTGGGGACCTACGGGTTCTTGCGCTTTGGCTTGTACCTCTTTCCGGAGGCCTCCGTTTGGGCTGCTCCGGGCATGGTCACGCTCGGCGTCATCGGCATCATCTACGGCGCCATTTGCGCCACCATGCAGCGTGACCTCAAGCGGATCATCGCCTATTCCTCGGTCGCTCACCTCGGGTTCATTGCCCTCGGAACGTTCTCGCTCACCCGTCAGGGTCTTGCCGGCGGCGTGTTCCAAATGGTGGCTCACGGGATCACCACCGGAGCACTCTTCTTGCTCTGCGGGTTCATCTACGAACGGCGCCACACCTACAACTTGGCGGACCTCGGGGGCTTGCAGAAGCCAGCGCCCAAGCTGGCTGCGGTGTTCACCGTGGTGATGATGGCGTCGATCGGCCTACCTGGGCTCAACGGCTTCGTCGGCGAGTTCGTCATCTTGCAGGGTTCCTTCCTCACCCGGCAATGGTGGACGGTGGTCGCCGTCATTGGTGTGATCCTTGCGGCGCTCTACCTGCTGTGGGCCTACCAGCGGGTGTTCCACGGTGAGCCCGATGGTGAGAACGCCAAAGTCTTCGATCTCAAGTTCACCGAGGGGTTGGTCATGGCTCCGCTGATCGGAATCATCGTCTTCATGGGCGTCTACCCCAAGCCCTTCTTTGCTCGCATCGAGCCCGCGGTGGTGCGTCTGGTGCATCACGTGGAAGCCAACTCCAACTACGTGGAGCCCAAGGTGGCCCGAGACGGCGAGAAAATTGTGCCAAGAGACGAACGCCGCGAAGTAGCCAACGAGGAGGGCGGCCACTGATGTTGTTTGCCCAGACCCCAACGCAACTCGAGACGCCCAGCGTCGAATACTCCGCCCTTCTCCCTGTCTTGATCTTGTTGGGTGGCGCGGTCCTTCTCCTGGTCATTGGCGCGTTGCTCCCTCGTCGGGGCAAGATTTCTTGGCACGCGCCGTTTGCCATTGTCGTGGCCGCAGCCTCGATCGTCTCGGCAATCCCGCTGTGGTTCCGAACCCGAGACGATGGCCCGATCTCGGTGGTGGCCAATGCGATTCGGGTCGATGGGCTCACCATCTTCCTTACCGTCGTCATCGCGACCGGGGTTATTCTCACCGCCCTGTTGTCGGACGGCTATCTTCGCCGGGAGCGGTTGGAAGGTCCCGAGGCCTACGTATTGCTGCTGTTGTCGGCTTCCGGTGGCGTGATCATGGCTGGAGCAAATGACCTCATGGTCATCTTCATCGGCCTGGAGATCCTGTCCATTGCCGTCTACGTGCTGGCAGGAATCCACGTACGCCGCGCTCGGTCCGGCGAGGCCGCCCTCAAGTACTTCGTGCTCGGCGCATTCTCGTCGGCTTTCCTGCTCTACGGCATTGCCCTTGTGTATGGGGCAACGGGTACAACCAACCTCACCGGCATCCAGTCCTTCCTGGCTACCAACATCCTCACCAACGACATCATGCTGTTGGCCGGGTTTGCTCTCTTGCTGGTCGGGTTGGGGTTCAAGGTCGCGGCCGCTCCGTTCCATGCTTGGACGCCCGATGTGTATGACGGTTCACCCAGCCCGGTCGTGGCCTACATGGCGTCGGGCGTAAAGACGGCAGGCTTCGCCGCCATGATCCGGGTCTTCGTCTACGGTTTCTCCAGCTATTCGGTGGACTGGAAGCCGATCATCTACGTGATGGCCGTGCTCACGCTGATTGTTGGTTCGGTGCTGGCCGTGAGCCAGACCAACGTCAAGCGCATGCTGGCCTATTCGTCCATCGGTCACGCGGGCTTCATTCTGCTGGGCATCCAGGCCGCCACCGACAAGGGTGTCCAGGCCGCCATCTTCTATCTCGCTACCTACACGTTCACTGTTGCCGGCAGCTTTGGTGTGGTCACCGTCGTGGGCCGCACGGGCGACAACGCCCACGCCCTAGAGGACTACAAGGGTTTGGCCAAGCGGGCTCCGTTGTTGGCTGGGGCGTTCCTCGTGTTCCTGCTGGCGCAAGCTGGTGTGCCGTTCACGTCGGGTTTCTTGGCCAAGTTCTACGTGATCGGCGCCGCCATAGATTCCGGCTCGTTCCCGTTGGGGCTGGTGGCCATGTTGTCGTCGGTCATTTCCGCCTTCGTCTACCTGCGCATCGTGCTCACCATGTATAGCGACGACGCCGACGAGGGTGCGCCAACGTTCACGGTGCCGGTCGGGGCCAAGGTCGCGTTGGTCACCTGCGTTTTGGCCACCATCGGTTTCGGGCTCGTGCCCGGGCCGCTCACGGCCGCAGCCAAGACTGCAGTGAGCCCGATTGTTGCGCCTGCTGCCTCGGCCCCGGCAACGCCATCGTCCGGCGGCTGAGCGTCACCCCAGGCCACCGGTAAGGTCCGAGCGTGTTGACAGGTTCCGAATCGGTCCCGGGCGATCGAGCCTTCCTGCGCATGGCGGCAGTCATCGGGGCCATTTCGCTGGTGGTCTTTGGCTGGTTTCTCACGCTCGGTCGGCCGGACCTGGCCCAGTACCGCGGCTTTGGTGAGGTCTTCGACCTCCAAGCGCGTGCCTTCATGCACGGCCGGCTAGCGGTGCCAGACAACAGCCTCGGGTTCGAAGGCTTCGTGATCGGCGGCAAGACCTATGCCTACTTTGGGATCTTCCCCGCCCTCGTGCGGATGCCGGTCTTCCTGCTGACCGATCGATTCGATGGCCGGCTCTCAGGGCTGTCCATGCTTGCGGCCTACCTGATTGCGTTGTGGTCCGCCGTCCAGGTCCTGCGGCGGGTCCGAGCGTTCTTGCGGCCAGCGGCACCCTGGACACGCACCGGGTTGGTAGTGAGTGGCCTTCTGCTAGCGGTGATGGGGGTCGGCTCCAACCTGCTCTTCTTGGCCAGTGGCGCCTGGGTGTACCACGAGGCATCGTTGTGGGGCGCGGCGGGCGTGTTGGCCTCGTTCTCAGCCACACTGCGGTTTCTCGACCAGGGTCGTCTCCGATCGGTAGTGACCGCTGGGCTTTGGGCCGCAGTGGCCTGGACCTCGCGAGGTTCGGTCGGCTTGGCTCCGTCGGCCGTGCTCGGACTCCTTGGCTTGGCCCACCTGACGGGTCACCGCTGGCTGTCGACGCTGGCCCCGCCGCCGGTCGCTTCCGGCCCGGTCTGGCGGCGAAACCTGCCAATGGCCGCGGCATTGTTGGCGGCTTCGGTGGCCGGGGCACTCGTGTTTGGGTCGATCAACGCGGCCAAGTTTGGGTCGCCCACCGCGTTGCCCATGGACAAGCAGGTTGCCTCCTTCAACCCGTGGCCGGAGCGGGCCAAGGCGCTTGAGGTCTACGACGGAAGCCTCTTCTCGCCCCGCCTGATCCCATCGGTGATCTATCAAAGTTTGCGCCCAGATCTCCTGCGCCCGTCTGGGGTATGGCCATTCGTGCGCTTCTCCGGCAAGCGGCCCCCGGTGTGGGGGGATCTTGTTTTCGACACGGTCGAACCGTCGGCTGGGCTCACCGTCACCTCACCGCTGCTTTTGGTATTGGCCGCGGCCGGGGTCGTCTCGGCGCTACGGCGCCGGCCCTCGGCCGGCGGAGCCGGCGAGTACGGGCGAGTCCAGTCGGCGGTCCTCCGGCCGTTTCTGGTGGGTGGCCTGGCCGCCGCCTATGCGCCACTCACCATCGCCTTCATCGCGCAGCGGTATCTGACTGACGCGTTGCCGCTTCTGATTGTTGGCTCGGCCGGGGGGGTAGCGGTGCTCGACGGTTGGGCTGCCCGCACCACGGCGAGGACCAAGTGCCGCCCTTTGAGCCCGCGCGTCGCCGTCAGCGGATTGGCGGTCCTGGCCGTGTTCGGAATCGTCATCACGTTGGCTGTCACGTGGTCGTTCCAGCGGTTCGTGATCCCACCGGACCCTGCCGCTCGGGCCGCCGGGCTGCGCACCCAGGTCTTGGTGAGCAACACCATTGGCCGGGCGCCGTCGGTTCGGATGTACCCGACATTGCCCACCGGCGCGCCCGGCGAGGTGCTGGCCATCGTCGGTCCGTGCGACGGGCTGTACCAGGGCCAATCAGACGGGGTCTGGTCGGCCATCGAAGTATCGGCCAGCCGGGGAAACCTTCAGTTCACCGCCGAACGAGTCGGTCCGTTGCCAGGGAAACCGGAGGTTCTTGTGGCCTTTGGCCCCGGCACCGACACCATGCGCCTCACCTTGATCCACCAGCGGGGGGCAACCCGTTTCGTGCTGGTCCGTAACGGGGTTGGATCGAAGCCGGGCAAGGCCGTCGATCTCAGCGGTGGCCCTCATCACCTCCAGCTCCGCGCCGACCCTACTTTTGCCTGGTCAAGCATCTACCTCGATGGCCGTGAGGTCCTGTTCGTGCCTGGAACCCCACCGATGCCAGGCCCCCCGATGGTTGTGGGTGGCCCCGGGCTTCTTGTCACCACCCTTCCGTCTCCGACCCCAACGTGCGATGTGCTGTTGGCGGCCCATCGGTAGGCGCGCCGTCGTGCCCATGGGTGTCAATAGGCCGACGGGTAGCGTTCAGAGGTGACGGAGATGGGTGGTCAAACCGAGGGGCCAGCGCCGTGGTCGGTCGGGGAACGGGTAGCGGGGTCGGCGGTTGCCGTGGCCGCGGTACTGGCGGCCTTTGTCACCATGGTTCATGCCGGAGTGCGCCTGCATGAGGACGACCTTGGCAATAGTTGGCAGCTCATTGAGCGGGGCGAGCTGGCGAAGGATCCGTTCGGGAGCGTGTGGTATCTCCACATCCAGCCGCCGTTGCACAACCTTGTAGTCGGGTCGGTCCTTCGGTGGTCGCCGTTCCCGGCCATGGGTTCGATCGTGTTCCTGTATGTGGTGGCTCTGGTTGGGATTGCGGTGTTGCTGGTTGATCTGTTGGGGCGGTGGCGAGTGCGGCCGCTCATTGCCGGCCCGATCGTGGCGCTGGCGCTGGTCAACCCGAACCTCCTGAGCACCGTCGGCGTAGCCAGCTATGAAGTGCCGGTCGCGTTTCTTTTGGTGGCATCGGTGTGGTGGTTCCAGCGTCAGCTTCAGCGTCCCGGGCTGGCTCCGTTGTTGGGTTTGTCGGTCACCCTGACGGCCCTGGCCATGACCCGCAGCTTGTTCCACCCGGCATTTGTGGTGGCCGTGGTGGTGTTGGCGGCGGCGGCGCGGGCGGTGCCGTGGCGCCACGTTGTGGTGGCCGTGGCCTTGCCGATCTTGGTGATAGGCGGCTGGATGGTGAAGAACCAGATCCTCTTCGGCACGCCCACGATGTCCAGTTGGTTGGGGTGGAATCTTCAGCGGGGCGTGACGGCCCCCATGGCGAGGGATCAGGTGAAGGCGGCGGTGCGTGCGGGCGATGTCACCTCGCTGGCGCTGGAATATCCGTGGGGCACCATCGACCAGTACGACCGATGGCTCGATGGCTGTGTACCGACCCATGACCACCCGGCAGTGACCGTGAAGGTCCGGCCCAACCACGGTGGTTTCGTCGTCTCGAACTTCAACAATGAGTGCTACCTCCCGCTCTATGCGGAGAGCCAGCGCAACGCCATTGCCATGATCAAGCGGGAGCCAGGCCGCTATCTCCAGACCCGTGGTACCGCACTCCAGTTTTCTTTTTCCATGGCGGCGGTTGGGGTTGGCTCGTCGGACTTTGCTACACCGGGGCGCAAGGTGCCGGACCGGACCTGGATGGACGCGCTCGGCGATTCGTTGCTCGGGCCCGTTCATGCAGCATCCAACATGGATGACTGGAATCAGCCGCTCCTGCTGGGCGGAGATTTGCGGTACCGCACCTCGATCACGTTGGCGTTGCTCGCCTTCGGGGTGTTCGTCCGCAGCGTGGTTGCGGCCGTGCGCCTGGGCCGGTCGGGGTGGCGGGATCGAGCCGAGAACTGGTCCACCGACGAGCTGGTCTGGCTATTGGTTGGGGTCGGCGCGGGCTTGGTCATTTTGGTTGGGGACCTGATCGAGTTCGGCGAGAACGGCCGCTTTCGAAGCATGCTCGACCCCCTGTTGGTTGCCCTCCCGCTCGCCGCATTGGCCCGCATGATGCGTGCCCATCTTGGACAACGTTCGGCTACTTCGTGATGCGGTAGATGGTGACCGTGTTCTTGCCGGCCACAAAGGCGCTGTCCGACACGATGGCTGCAACCCGAACCGAACCTCCTTCGACGTAGGCGGGGGCGGTAGCCCGAATGACACCGTTGACGGCAATGGCGAGCGCTTCGTCCTTTCGTACGCCGCTCAGCGTGGCCCGGACGAGTGACGGGAACTGCCCACTCGCCGGCCGGACATTGGTTGCATCGCTGGTCGGGTCGAACGCAGCCTTGACCACGACCAGAGTGCCCGCCTGGGCCTCGGTGACCTTGGTGCCGTTGAGTTCCGGCCGGGGGCCGATGTCCCAGAAACGGTTCTTGCTTCCTTTGGGGAGGAACGTGTCCACCGCTCGGGAATGCATCAGCTTCCAGCCGGCGTCCTCGTCGAGCTGGTACGGCTTGCCCGCCAGAAACTCGGTAGCCGTCCGGTCGGCCTGGAACATGAATTTGGTCGTAGTGCTCCGAGGCTTCCCCAGCGCGGATCGGCCGTCGACCTTCCAGGGCAGGTCCACGTCTAGTACGTCGGCGATGGTGGGAAGGACGTCGATCGTGAGCACGTTGTTGTCG
>JANXNS010000091.1 GCA_025353965.1 Aquihabitans sp. | reverse complement strand
ACGGCGGCGACGCCGAAGCCAAACGGGCCGAGGTGGCAGCGCGCTTGCCGCTTTCGATGGGGAGTTTCTCAAGCCGTCGATCGCTCGCCGGAGGGCCCTTCTCGCCCGGCTCGACCGCGGCGAGATCGACGAGGCGGACCTGCCCAAAGACGTGCTCACGGTGTTGCTCCGCAACGAAGAAGGCCTCGAGTTGCCGCCCGATGTCCTCCTTCGCGAGACGTGTTTCTTCCTGCTGGCGGGCGCCCACACCAGTGCAACCGCATTCACCCGCACGCTGCACAACCTGTTCGATTGGCTGGCTGAGCACCCCGAAGATGCCGTCCGGGCACGTACCGATCGCTTCTTTGTGCAGCGGTGCGTCCACGAGACCATCCGTCTCTGCCCATCCAGCCCGGTCGCTATGCGCTGGGCGCTAGAAGATGTGGACCTTCCCGGCGGGCTGCACATCCCCGCCGGGGCCAGAGTCGTGATCGACCTCGTGTCCGTGAACCACGCCCCTGCGGTGTGGGGCGAGAATGCCTCGGCCTTCGATCCCACACGAGTCATCCCGGAGCATCAGACGCCGTGGGGACTGTCGTTTGGCTCGGGCATGCATGCGTGCGTGGGCCAGGACTTGGCCGCCGGTTTGGTCGTTGGCCCCAACGGTCCGGCCGAGAACCACCTCTTTGGCTTGGTTCCTGTCGCGGTCCAGTGGATGGTGGATCACGGCGCCCAGCCCGACCAAAGCGACCCCGCCATCATCGACGCCACGACGGCCCGGTCTTACTGGAGCCGCTACCCGGCCGTGTTCGCCCCATGAGCCGCGAGCACGGGGCCGTCGGCGCTATCGACGTCCACGCCCATGTTGCGTTGCCCGGGTCTATCGGTCGGGCCGGATCGCTCGGGCCCACGGTGGGCGAGACCGACGCAGGCGAGCCCTGGTTCCAGTTGGGCAGCTATCGGCTCGACGGCGTCCGCTATGCAGGCACGATCTTCGAGGATGTGGACCTCCGCTTGGCGGCCATGGACCGTATGGGCATAGCCCGCCAGGTCCTGTCGCCGAACCCCATCCTGCTGTTGGCCAACACCGACACGGCCGTGGCCGCCAAGTACGCGGCGTGGCACAACGAGGAATTGGCCGGCTTGACGGCAACCGCTCCCGATCGGCTCCACGCCTTGGCGCAGGTGCCAGTCCAGGATCCGGCTCGGGCGGTCCGGGAGTTGCGGCGGGCTGTTAACGAACTGCATCACGTTGGCCTGGCACTCGGCACCGAGTCTCCCTTTGATCTTGATGACCCGGCCATGGATCCGCTCTGGGCCGAGGCCGAAGCGTTGCAGGTTCCCGTTTTCGTGCATCCTGCGCCCCACAACACCGATACCCCCAGCCCAGACAATCGGCTGGCCCGCTTCGGGTTGGACCTGTCGCTTGGGTTCCTGCTGGAGGAGACCCTGGCGGTGGCTCAACTGGTGCTCGGTGGGGTGCTCGATCGCCACCCGGGCCTGGAGGTGTGCATTAGCCATGGTGGTGGGGCGACGGCTTGGCTCGCTCCCCGCCTCCGTCGGGCGGCCGCCCGGCAGCCAGGTCCGCCGGTCGACCTAGACGCGGGCCTAGCCCGGCTGTGGTGGGACACGCATGTGGGGGGTGGGTGTAGCCACGACCCCCCGAATCCGCCTTTCCACCTTTGGCCCCGACCACCTGCTGCTGGGTACCAACATGGCGGGCTGGGATAGCCCGACCGCCTTAGTCGATGAGGTCCCCGCCGAGCTTCTGCCTGTCCTCACCCTCAATGCAGCAAGCCTTCTGGGGCTGGATTCCCGCTAGAACTGCCTAGCATGAACAGTGTTAACCTCAGAGTAGGTTTCGATGGTAGGGGGTCCAGATGGACGCACAACTTGAGAGTGATATCCGCCAACGCCTCGACATGGAGGATGGCCGAACCAGCACACCGCCCGGGTTCCCGGCGCTGCCGCCTATTTCCGCTGGTCGCTACACCGATCCTGATTTTGCGGACCTCGAAACGGAGTTCGTCTTCGGGTCGCAATGGTTGTTCGCCGCCCATGTGAGCGAGGTCCCCGGCCCCGGTGATTTCCGGGTCGTTGACCTCCCGTTCGGTCCCGTCGTGATCATCCGGGGCGTCGACAACGAGGTGCGGGCCTTCTTCAACAGTTGCCGCCACCGGGCTGCTCCCGTCACCCGAGAGACCTGCGGTACCGCCCGCCTGCTGATTTGTCAGTACCACAGCTGGGCCTACGACACGCAGGGTCGGCTCAAGAACGTCCCCGATGAACGGGACTTCGCCGAGCTGGACCGTGACGACCGGGCCCTCGTGTCGCTTCGCTGCGAAACCTGGGACGGCTGGGTGTTCGTCGCTACCGACGACACAGCTCCCCCGCTGCTGGATTGGCTTGGCCCCATCCCGGGCCAGCTGGCTGAACTCGGCGGCGAACAGCTCCGGTTTGTGGGCCGCCAATCCGCCGAGTTCACCTGTAACTGGAAGCTCGCCGTGCACGCCTTCATGGAGGTGTACCACGTGCGGACCATCCATCCCGACAGCGCCGCGCTGCTTTATGACCCGCGACGCACCTCCCTGGCCATGTTCGAAGGTGGCCACAACCGGCTCACGATCGACAAGCGCCCGGAGATGTCATTCCTCAATCAGGAGCACGGCACACCATTTGACAACGACTCGGTCGGGGAACTCATCCGCACGACGTCCACCTCGTTCTCGGTCTTTCCGAACGTGACCATCGTGCCGGATCCGGGTGCTTTCCCGTTCATCATTGCGTGGCCGATCGGGGTGGATTCCTGCCGGCTCGAACTCGTGTGGTTCGGGGCAGATTGGGGCGATGGCGAACCGCCCGCCGAGCACACCGTGCGGATGGAACTCTTCGAATCGATCATCGCTCAAGACACCGCCAACTTGGCTCCCATGCAGGCCTCGCTTCGGTCGGCGGGCTGCCCGGACGTACTGCTGGGCTACCAGGAGCGTCTGCTCTACCAATTTGAACGCCAGATCGACCGGTGCCTCGGCGACCGTGTCCCCGCTCGCTACCGAGTCCAACCCGTCCTTGATCATCTTGTCGAGTCGAGCGCAATGTTGGCCGCCCCGGCCGGAACGAAGGCCTGAACCATGCCCACGCCTGCATCCTTAGCCACGGCCGCCCATCAAGACATTCAGTTCAAGCTGGTATCGGGGACTTGGCCCGCCGCTATCAGCGGTGAGGTCATCTTCTCGGCCCCGCAGATGTCGGGCCGGATCCCCTACGGCATTTTTGATTTCGGCGCCGTCTGTGGCCTGTCTCTGCAGCCCGGCACCTACGGATCGGCGGCCGACCGTTTCTCCTGGCGGGCCCGAACAATCAATTCCCCGAGCAAGCGTCTCCACGACGCCGCCCCAGAGCTCTTCCGCATTGGGGCAACCGGTTATGCGTCGCCGTTCGGCGCGCCCAACTGTGCCAACACGGCACCGCTTCCCTGGGGCGGCCGACTCTTCGCCACCTGGGATGCCGGTCGGCCCATCGAACTCAACCCGGACACGTTGGAGTTTGTGGCCGAGGTTGGTCACATCGACTCCTGGGGTGGGCCATCCATGCCCGGCACAACGGTGCTTCCGTTCGTGTTGTCGAGCGCCCATCCGGTGGTCGATCCCGAACGGGATTGCCTCTGGAGCGCCAAGCTCGACATGGTGTTCGAGCCGCAGTTCGGGCTCAAGCCGTCGATCGTGCGTTACGACGGTGACGGCACCCGTGTCCAGCATTGGCCGCTGGAAGGGGTGGCCTTCAACGGCTCGATCCACACGGTGAGCCAAACCCGCAACTGGGTGATCTTCAGTGATTCGGGCAACTTCCGCGTCGATCCCGGCGAGATGATGGGCGGGGACCGAACGGTGACGGTGGATGACGCCGCACCGGTCTGGCTGGTCCGCAAGGACGTGCTGGAATCCACCCCGCCCGGCCAGCCCGTGACCCCGATAACGCTGCGTATGGGTCCGCCCGCGGGTCACTATTACGCCAATTGGGACGACTCCGACGGCATCACCGTGGTGTGGGAGGGCATGGACGTCATGGACCTCGCCATGTACCTCCGCCCCGACGACCTCGACGTCAACGGCAACCCGATTGATCCCGCCGTTGTCGGCCTCTACAACGTGGCCATGGCGCCCGAGACCGTGGTGGAGGTGCGTTTCGACCCCGAAACTGGCCAGGTCAAAGACCTCGGACGGTTCCGCGAGGATTGGGCGTTCAACCTTCAGCTTTCCGGGATCGACTGGAGCCTCGAAGGACAAACGGCACCGACGTACCACCACGTTGCCTACCAAGGGTCTCGTCCCGGTCGCATTAGCGCCCGTGCCGCCCGCCTCTACGAGGACCGGATCGATCGAAACCTCCTGCGTGAGGACACCCCCGGCGCCTTGGCCACGTTCCGGCGCGGCAACGTTGAGCTGGCCTCCAAGTGGGATTACCCCGACCTCGGCGACCTCATCACATCGCCCACCTTTGTGCCCCGGCCGGCGCCCGCTTCTGCCGGTGGCAGCCGTTATGCAAGCGCAGAACCCGGCGGCCACGATGGCTGGATCGTTCAGCCGGTGTTCAACGACGACGGCTTCCGCATCGAACTCTTCGATGCCGCCCACGTCGGTGCCGGGCCGGTAGCCACCCTGCGCGGGGATGCGGGCCAGAACGTTCCACTGCTTCTGCACTCCGCCTGGATGCCCACCCCCGACGGACTCGCCGATGTTGAGCGCCTCACCTTCGCCGATGAACTCGACGAGGCCCGGCGGGCGTCGGTCCCACACGAACACCGACACCTGCTGGACCTCGTCATCGCCGAAATGGCGAACTAGTGCCCTGACGAGCTAGCTGCCGGGCGGACGAGCCGCCCGGCGAGCTACCCCGCCGCAACCTGACCTACGGGTAGCCGCAGCTGAAGGCCACCGGAGCGTTGGCCACCGGGATGGTGCAGCTCTTGGCGATGGACCAGTCCTTGGGCACCGTTGCCGTGTTGGACTTGAAGGTTGCGGTCTTGATGCCAACCGAGTTGGCAATGAGGGACCGAACCTGCGGGGAATACGGACGCCCGATACCAGCGGCCAGCAAACCTTGCGAGCTCGATGCCGGCAAGAGCTGCACCGAAAGCGCCATCTTCACGGCGTTGGGCGGTGGGCACATGGCGTACGACGCCGCCAAGAACGGGAAGACGAGGTCGTAGTGCAACCCGGTTTGCGGATCCCCGACTACCCCGGCGGGCATCGCCTGGATGTAAGCACCGACCGAGACAACCGAGCTGGTGAAGACGATCTGCGCAATCGATTGGCCCGCAGCCGGCTGACCGCCGAGCACACCGGCCGTTAGGTAGGAGCCAGGGTTCCGCCACGTTCCCTGCTGCACGAAGGTCTCCGGAATTCCGCTCACGCAGTTCCCCGTTCCCCCGGCAAAGGCCGGGTTCAGGTCAAACATGCTCATCATCTGAACGACGGCCGAAGCGTCGCTCGGAGCAGTTGCCCCCGGTTCGCCGATAACAATGTTCTTGGCCATTATGTTGGCCGTCATGGGTCCACCAGCAATGGTGGCCACATTGCCGACAAACGAGGCGATGTAGGCCGTGGCCGGGATGCCGACGCCAGCGACCTTCAGCCCGACATCACCGACACGCCACACCGCAGCGGCCGATGTGATCGTGGTCGTGGTGTTCGTTGCATCAGCAACCGAGCGGGTGGTGCTCTGCGCCTGCGTGTGACCAATGGTGGCCACGGGCGGGTTGCAGGTGGGGAGAGGTGGGGCGGTGGTGCAGCCGACCGGGTAGCCGGCCGCAGTGCTGGCCAAGGCGCCGGCCGACACCGTCGCTGAGGTACCACCGGCCGGCGTAGCAACGGCAGTAATGGTCGAACCGTTGGCCAGGGTGCTGGCCAAAATGGACTTACCGATATCGCTGGTCTTGAAGTTGGCCGTGGCCGAGGTGACGGTGGTCGAAGCGGCCACGGTCACGATGTTGTCGACCGTGCGGGCGTCGCTGTTTTCGACCATCAGGACCGTGTTGAGCGGAATAGCCAGATGGGCAATATTCAACGTGATCGTTGTGGCCGTCATGGCCTTGATGAACGCTCGGGCCGGCACGCCGGTGCCGCTCACCGGGTGGTTCAGGTCTTCGGCCACAAAGTGCCCGGCCGTGGCTGCAATGGCCCCCGACCCTGCAATCGCCGCCGTGGTGACCTTGACGGTACGGGCTGCACCCTGGTGATACTCCGCGTTCTGGAAGTCATGGAAGGTGAAGGCACCGGAGACTTCGTTGGTGCCGGCTGAGCCACCGTTGGCAAACAGGCAAGAGAACCGCAAGCCGCTCTGGGCGGCTTGGACGGAAGGGAACTGTGCAATGTCACAGACCGGAACGGCCCCGGCAGGCCTCCCTAGTCCGGAGACAACGGAGAGAGTGATCACGGATGCGAGCAGCGCTCGTCCGAGCGTACGTCGAGATAACACAACAAGTCCCCTTGTGGAAGTGGCAAATTGTCCACCATCCACGGTCCGGCAACCCCTGATGAACCATGGTGGTGAACACAGTTTACCTGGGCGGGGGGAGGCCCGCAAGGGATCCCGTTGCCGGAGCCCTAGAACAGGCCCCGCGCCGCTCCCCCGTCGACCCCAAGGGCCGTCCCGGTCACGAATTTGGCCTGCTCGCTGCACAAGAACGCGGCCACTGCGCCAAAATCTGCGGGGTCGCCGACAATGCCCGCCGGAATGTCCGCGCTGAGGGCCTCCACCGGCCCGCGGTGCATGCTGAGCAGGCGGTCGGTCAAGTGGCTGCCGGGCTGGATTGAGTTCACGGTCACCCCGTCGCCAGCCACCTCGGTGGCCAAGGTCTTGAGGAACCCGGTAAGTCCCGCCCGCGCCGTGACCGACGCGGCCAGGAACGGAATTGGCTGGCGAACACCGATGGAGGTGATGGCCAAGATTCGCCCCCATCGCTGCTCGCGCATGTCCGGCACTGCGGCCAGGCACATGGCGATGCTGGACAGCAAGTTGAGTTCTATGGCGGAACGGTAAGCATCGAGGGAGGTCGCGGTGGCGGCTCCGCCGGGCGGCCCGCCCGCGTTGGCCACCAGAATGTCCAACCCGCCAAGGCGTTCGCGGGCATCGGCCACAAAGGCCGACGCCCCTTCCGAGGTGCTTACGTCGGCCTCAATAGCCACGACCCCGGGACCGAGCGTTGCCGCTGCGGCCATCAGGCGGTCAGGATCCCGCCCACAAATGGCGACCAGTACCCCTTCCTCCAATAGGGCTTTGGCCGTGGCCAGCCCTAGTCCGGCGGATGCAGCCGCCACCGCCGCACGTTTTTGACCAAGTCCGAGATCCATCGGGCCGGTCTAGCCGGTCCGCTGGTTCCGAAAGGACGATCTCCACAACGGCGATGACAGCGCAGTCTTGGCCTCGGTACAACGGTCGAGCACGCTTAGGGTGACGCCCGTGACAAATGAGGCCGCTGTTCCCCAGCCCGCAAGCCCCGCGACCGCAGCCGCCAACGCGGCGGCCGCCCTCCGGTTCGACCTCACCGAGACGACAGATTTTGACCGTGTGCGGCGAGGCTTACTGGCCCAACTAGACCCGCCAACAGTCATGGGTGTTGCGGGCAACACGCTTTGGGATCTGGACCGGTTCGCCTTCGTCCACGGTGATGCCCCGCCATCGGTAAACCCCAGCCTTTGGCGCCAAGCGCAGCTCAACAACATCCATGGCCTGTTCGAGGTCGTGCCTGGCATCTACCAAGTGCGCGGCTATGACATCTCGAACATCTCGTTCATCCGAAGCGATACCGGGTGGATTGTCATAGACCCGCTCACCGTGGCCGAGACAGCCAAGGCGGCTCGGGGTTTGATCGATGCGCAGTTTGGTCCGTTGCCCATCGTCGCCGTCATTTACACCCATAGCCACGCCGATCATTACGGCGGCATCCGTGGAATCGTCACCGCCGAGGAAGTCTCCTCTGGCACGGTGCGGATCATTGCCCCGGAGGGGTTCTTGGAGGCGGCCGTTAGCGAGAACGTCACCGCCGGGCCGGCCATGACCCGCCGAGCCACGTATATGTACGGCGTGCTGTTGCCCACCAGCCCACTTGGCCATGTGGATGCCGGGCTGGGCAAAACCATTCCCCTCGGTGACCGCGGCCTGATCGCACCAACGGAATCCATCACCGAGTCCGGCGCCGTGTTGGAGATCGACGGGGTGCCCATTGAGTTCCAGCTCACCCCGGGTACCGAGGCCCCAGCCGAGATGAACTTCTATTTCCCGACCTACCGGGCCGTGTGCATGGCGGAAAACTGTTCGGCCACCCTGCACAACGTGTACACACCCCGAGGCGCGGAGATTCGGGACTCACTCGGGTGGAGCAAGTACATAGACGACGCGCTCGACCTCTTCGCCCACCGGTGCGACGTAGCCTTCGCCAGCCACCACTGGCCCCGATGGGGTGATGCCGACATCCAGGCCTTCCTGGGCGGCCAGCGAGACGTCTACCGGTACTTGCACGACGAGACCATGCGCCTCGCCAATCACGGGCACACCCCCGCGGAGATCGCCGAGATGATCGAGCTGCCATCGGCCATTGCCGACGAGTGGTTCAACCGCGATTACTACGGCACCGTCAGCCACAACGTGAAGGCTGTCTACCAGCGCTACCTCGGCTGGTTCGACGCCAACCCGGCTCACCTCCACGAGCTTCCCCCGGTGGAAACGGCGGCGCGCTTCGTGGACTACATGGGCGGCGCCGACGCCGTACTGGTCCGGGCCCGCGAGGACTTCGACCGCGGCGACTACCGCTGGGTGGCCCAAGTGGTGAACCACGTGGTGTTCGCCGATGCAACCAACCAGGCCGCCCGCCACCTTCAAGCCGATGCGTTGGAACAGCTTGGGTACCAGGCGGAATCCGGCCCCTGGCGGTCGTTCTATCTCACCGGCGCTCAGGAACTGCGCAATGGAACGCCGTCGGTACCCGGGCTCCGAAGCGCAGTCAGTATCGATGTGATGGGCGCCATGACGCCATCCATGGTGCTCGACAACTGTGCGGTCAAGCTCAATGGCCCCCGGGCCGCCGAACATCAGCGCGTGTTCGACGCAGTGTTCACCGATCGGGGAGATTCGTACCAGGTACTCATGGCCAAAGGCACCCTGCGCCACCGCCCCATCGTTTCGCCCGCAGCCACGGTGGTGCACACAACGGTGGAGACGTTCATTGCCTTGACCA
>JANXNS010000079.1 GCA_025353965.1 Aquihabitans sp. | reverse complement strand
CGGCCTCGCCCACGCAGGCCAGCCCTCCACTGGGGTTGACGGGGATGCGGCCGCCTATCAGCGTGTCGCCGTCGTTGAGTAGGCGCTCGGCTTCCCCGGCTTTGCACAGGCCGATGTCCTCGTACCAGTCGAGCTCAAGGGCGGTCGAGAGGTCATAGACCTCCGCCAGCGAGAGGTCCTCTGGGTCAATGCCGGATTCCTCGTAGGCGGCTTGGGCGATCGAGGCTTTGAACCGGTGCTCCGGAGCGGCCACGACGGCGGTGGAGTCCGTCGCCATGTCGGGAAGGTCGATAACGGTGTTGGGGTAGCTGGGGGTCACCGTGGAGATTGCGGCCACGCGGACAAAGGACCCGGATGTTGCGGCGTGGCGACGGGCGTATTCCATGGACGTGAGGACGATGGCGGCGCCGCCGTCCGAGGTAGCGCAGATCTCTAGGAGGTGCAGCGGGTCGGCCACGACCGGGCTGGCCAACACGTCCTCTACCGTCACCAGCTTCTGATAGCGAGCGTTGGGGTTAGCCAGGCCGTTGGCCGCGTTCTTCACCTTGACCTTGGCGAAATCTGTGCTGGTTGCCCCGTAGAGGTCCATCCGGCGTCGGGCCGCCAGGGCGAAATAGGTGGGATTGGTTGCCCCAACGAGGCGGAAACGCAACCAGTCGGGGTCGTTGGGGCGGTCGCCTGCGTTGGGGGCCAGAAAGCCCTTGGGGGTGGTGTCGGCCCCCACGACGAGCGCAACGTCGCAGAGACCGGCCAGGATGCGGGTACGGGCGGCCTCGATGGCGGTGACGCCTGAGGCGCAGGCGGCGTACGACGAGGCAACGCGGGCCCCGTTCCAGCCCATGGCCTGGGCGAAAGTCGCCCCGGACACATAGCCGGGGTAACCGTTGCGCATGGTGTCGGCGCCGGACACGAATTGTACGTCTGACCAAGCAATCCCGGCGTCTCGCAGAGCATCGCGAGCGGCGGCTACGCCGTATTCCACAAAGTTGCGGCCCCATTTGCCCCACGGGTGCATGCCAACGCCGAGCACGGCGACCTCAGGTGCAGTCATGAGTTGTGCTCCCCGCCGGTGACCGGCTTCCATTTCCAGATCAGGTGGTCGGTGTCATCGTCGCTGAATAACACGTCGACGACGAGTTCCATCTCTTGGCCGACCTTGAGGTCTTGGACCGAGACGCCAGCCACCACCTGGCCCATCACCACCAGGCCCTCGTGCGCCAACTCGACGGCGGCGATGGCGAACGGCACGTGCTCATCGGTGGGAACGACGTAGGGCGGTGGCGGCTGGTACCGAGCGTCGGTGTAACTCCAGATCTTGCCCCGACGTGAGAGCGGGACCTCGTTGAATTCGAGCCCGTCGCACGCTGGGTTGGGGCAGCCGAAAGCGGCCTTGGGGAAGGCGTAGGTACCGCAGGTGGCACATTGCTGACCGAGTAGTGCGGGCTCGTCGCCATCGGGGGTGAACCAGCCTTCTGCACCCAGCGCCGGAATTCGTGTTCTGGTGGTCATGCCGCTCCCAAAGAGATCGTGAACTCCGTTTCTGATGGTACGTCAGAAACCCCCGTGGCCAGCAAAGTGGGAGCTGGCTCGGCCCCTTGCTCTCCGGGCTTCACGGAGGCGAAACATACGGGAAACGTGCGCTCCGTACGGTGAAGGCCATGAAGGTGGAGCTCGTCCAGTGGCCGTCGGAGGAACAGCGGCTCACCCAGCTGCGTCGTGACCAGGTTCCTCGGCTGGTTTTGGTGCCCGAGGGGTTGGCCCCGCCGCTCACGGCGGACGTCTTGGAGGACTGGATTCGTTTGCCGGCACCCGATGACGACATTCGTTCGCGTGTTCGTGTCCTCACCGACCGTGCTACCGGCGCCGCCGTAGTCCAGGTTCCGGAGTTGGACGAGAATGGACTTCTGCGGGTGAGCGGCCGGTGGGTTTCGCTGCCGCCGGTGGAGCACCGGTTGATGCTGGTGCTGCTGGATCGGTACCGGGCAGTGGTGAGCCGCGATGCGTTGGCCCGGTCCGGTTGGCCTGCGGGAATTCCTGGCCGCAATGTGCTGGACGTACACATTGTTCGTCTGCGTCGGCGTCTAGCCCCGCTGGGCCTGGTGATTCGGACGGTCCGCAGTCGGGGCTATTTGCTGGAGGAGGGTGTGGTCGACCTGTCGGTTAGAACGGTTGGGTGACGACCTACGACGATCGCCGGTTGTGGCCTGGGACAGTGCCGCCGGCGAGTGGGTCGCCGGACCGCCGCCCCGGGTCCGTTCGGCGGACCACCAACGTTGACCTCGTCCGCCCTGAGGGGTTCACAGGGCCCCTCGTCATTGCCGGGTCGGGCCGGGATCTCGTCACCTTGGGCGGCGGGGATGTGGCTGTTGGTGCGGTGGCATCGAGCGAGGTGGTGCTGGACTACCTAGGTGGGCGACTCATTCAGTCGGCCGCCGTTGCGGCGAAGCCTGTTTCGGTTGGCCTGGATGTCTTGGTGGGGACGCGGGTTGGATCGGGCTTTCGGCGGATGCTGGCCGAGCTGATGCCAGGTTTGGCGGCGAGCCATAGCTTGACTCACCTGCTGCTCGACGAGCTCACGCCGGGAACGCTGATCTCGGGCTCAGCGTTGGCCCGCGAGGGTTCTATCAAGTTGGCCGGCAATGGGCCCATGGCCAAGATGCCGCTCGATATCTGTGCCGGGTGGGTGGCCGACGGGGCTATGACGGTGGCCATTGCCGAGACGGGGATTCCGTTGCTCGGGTGGGGCCCGCCTGCGCCGACCCTTGAGCGCGCTGATGATCCGTTGAGCTGGCATGAGATGGCCCCGCTGCCAGCTCGCTCGATGCGTCGCCGACGGCTCATTGATCTTGGTCCGGGTCGTGATTCGTCCGGTTCAGGAGATCTCCTGGCCCAGGTACGCTTCCGTGATAGCTATTGGGAACCGGATGGAACCGAGACGGTGGTTCATGAGTACGGGCTCACCCTCGCCGTGGACCCAGCGAGTTGGCTGATCACCGCGGCGGAAGCCGTCCCCGGCCCGCTTCCTGCCCCTGAATGCCCTTCGGCCGCGGCTAGCGCCGATCGGTTGATCGGGGTGCGCGTTGATGACCTGCGGGACTTGGTGCGGGCGGAGTTCACCGGCACCAGCACCTGCACCCATCTCAACGACGTCTTCAGGTCGCTCGCAGACCTCGCCCACCTCTGGTCACTCGTCCCCGCGGTGCCGGTGGCCTAGCTGGCGGAGGTGACCGGCTGGGATCAGCCTTGTTGGTGGTCGAAGAAAGCGAGTCGCTCGCCACCGCCGTGGACCACGAGGTTGGCGCCACTCACGAACGTCGCCAGGTCGCTGGCCAGCCAGGCAACGGCATTGCCCACGTCGGCTGGCTCGGCGACCCGGCCCAACGGGACGGTTGTGGCCACCGCGGCGGCGCCCTCGGGCCCGCCGTAGTAGTCCTCGAACAACTCGGTCCGGACCATGCCTGCTGAAACGGCGTTGACCCGAACCTTGGGCGCCCACTCCATGGCCAGGCTGGTGGTGAGGCTGATGAGGCCGGCCTTGGCCGCGCCATACACGGCGGTGCCCGGCGAGGGACGAAGGCCCGAGAGGCTGGCGATATTGATGATCGACCCGCCGTGTGCTTGGCCTTGCATCACGGCGTTGGCGGCTTGGGAGACATGGACGGCAGACGTGAAGTTGAGGGCCAAGATTTTCTCGCTGAAGCGGGGTGAGGCCGTGGCCGCGTCGGTGCCGGGGGAGCCGCCCGCGTTGTTGACCGCAACGTCGAGCCGACCGAATCGTTCGACAATGGCCGCAACCAGAGCGTTTACCGAATCCGGTTCACGGACGTCGACGGGGAGGAACACCACGTCGCCGGGAAGGCCGCCCGGCTCGGGCGTGGTCCGTCCACACACCACAACGGTTGCCCCCGCCTCGTGGAGGCGGGCGGTGATGCCGCGGCCAACGCCCCGGGCGCCGCCGGTGACCAGCGCAACCTGCCCGGTGAGGTCGACGGAGATAGTCACGGCTGAACGATCGGGGTGGCGCGCATCGATGCATCGTGTCACGACCGGCGCCAAGAAAGGGGCGTCTACCGCTGTATCCGGTCAGATGGCGTCGGCGCCACGCTCGCCGGTTCGGATGCGGATGATGTGGTCGACGGAGGTGACCCACACCTTCCCGTCGCCGATCTTCTCGGTGCGGGCCGCGGTCACGATGACGTCGAGGATCCGATCCACGTCTATCTCGTCGACCAGGATCTCGAGCTTCATTTTGGGCACAAAGTCGATGGTGTATTCGGTGCCCCGGTAGACCTCGGTATGGCCCGATTGACGGCCGAAACCCTGGACGCCGGTGACGGTGATCCCGTGGATTCCGGCCTCCTTGAGTGCGCCCTTCACTTGGTCCACCTTGAACGGCTTGATCACTGCGGTGATGAGTTTCATCGGTCGGGCTCCTTAGTTTGTGCCGTGGTAGGCGGTTTCGGCGTGTTCGACCAGATCAAGGCCGCCGACTTCGGTTTCTTCGTCGACCCGCAGACCGATCGTGGCCTTCAGTGCGAGGGCGATCACCGTAGTCACGGCGAAGGAGTAGATGATCGTTGTCCCGTTGGCCAGGGCTTGCTCGCCCAGAAGGGCCAGGCCGCCGCCTTCAAACAAGCCTGCCTTCACCTCGGTGCCGAAGTAGTCGGGTGAGGAGAACAGCCCGATGAGGAGGGAACCGACCAGGCCGCCGACAAAGTGGACTCCGACAACGTCGAGGGCATCGTCGTAGCCCAACTTGGTCTTGAGCCCGACAGCGAAGCAGCAGACGACGCCAGCGATCGCACCGATGAACAGTGGCGACATGCCGGACACGAACCCGGCGCCGGGGGTGATGGCCACCAGCCCAGCCACGATGCCGGAAGCAGCACCGAGGTTGGTGAAGTGGCCATCTCGGAGGCGTTCCACAAGGGCCCACGTCAGGCCAGCGGCGGCGGCGGCCAAGAACGTGTTCAGGAAGGCCTGGATGGCGGTGCCATTGGCGGCCAACGCGGATCCGGCGTTGAACCCGAACCAGCCAAACCACAAGATGCCGGTGCCCAACATGACCATGGGCATGTTGTGGGGCGGGTGGCCTTCGGTGGGCCAACCCTTGCGCTTGCCCAACACCAGGACCAGGGCCAGAGCGGCAATGCCGGCGTTGACGTGGATAGCGGTTCCGCCGGCAAAGTCCAGTGAACCTCGCTGGCCGAGCCACCCGCCGTAAACCCATTTGAAGACCGGAACGAAGACCAGCAGGAGCCAAACCGGGACGAAGATGGCCCAAGCGGAGAACTTGATGCGGTCGGCCACGGCCCCCGAAATGAGCGCAGGGGTGATCACGGCAAACATTCCCAAGAAGACCATCGTGATCAGTTGGGTTCCGCCGTCGGAGCTAATGCCGATGCCCTTGAGGGCCACCCAATCGAAGTTGCCGATGAACTTGCCGGATCCGCCCTGGGCGAGGGAGTAGCCCACGATCACCCAAATGACGGGCACGATCAGAAGGCACCAGAAATTCATCATCAACATGTTCAGCACGTTCTTGGTGCGATCCATGCCGCCGTAGAACAGGGCAAGACCCGGGGTCATGAAGAGCACGAGGGCGGCCGAGGTCATCACCCAGGCAGCGTCACCGGTTTTCATGCGAACTTTCTCCTTCGTCTAGGTGCGGGGTGACGACAGGTTGGACGAACTGTGTTTCGGGCTTGTTTCCTTATGGAACCAATTCAGGAAACCAATCTGTCAGAAGTGCGAATCCTTTGGTCCGTCGTGAGGGCCACGATCGCGGGTCGGCTACGTTGACTGGCGCAGAATCTGACGACCTATCAGAAAGTCGCTGAGATGGGGATCACGTCGAATGTCGACGAGCGAGGCATCGCCGAAGTGGTGATGGACAACCCACCGGTCAATGCCCTAGGTGTGGCCGGTTGGTTCGAACTGGCCCGCGTGGTGCGAGCGCTCGGTGAGCAGGCCGACGTGCGGGTGGTGGTCTTACGGGCGGAGGGCAAAGGATTCAATGCCGGTGTCGACATCAAGGAGATGCAGGCAACAGAAGGCTTCGACGCGCTCATTGGCGCCAACCGGGGCTGCTACGAAGCATTCGCCGCCGTCTACGAGTGCAAGGTGCCGGTCATCGCCGCCGTAAACGGGTTCTGTGTGGGCGGGGGAATCGGACTCATCGGCAATGCCGACGTGATCGTGGCCGCTGATGATGCAACCTTTGCGCTACCGGAAGTGGATCGTGGTGCCCTCGGCGCCGCCACCCACCTCTCCCGCTTGGTCCCACAACACAAGATGCGGTCCATGGTCTACACATCGGCCACGGCCACGGCCCAGGAGTTGCACGCCTTTGGATCGGTATTGGAGGTGGTGCCGCAGGCCGACCTACGCGATGCCGCGTTCCGGGTAGCCGAAGCTATTGCTGCCAAATCGCCCGCCGTCATCCGCGCCGCCAAAGAGTGCCTGAATGGCATTGATCCGTGGGACGTGAAGCGCTCCTACCGCTTCGAGCAGGGGTTCACCTTTGAGCTGAACCTGTCGGGCGTGGCCGACGAACATCGCGACGCCTTCGTCGCCAAACGAGACACGGACGTGAGCCAGTGACCGACGAGACCTACCCGGCACCGCGCCACAAGCGCATCACCGAAGATGAAGCGGTCGCCAAACTCTGCTCCGGCATGACCATCGGAATCGGTGGGTGGGGGAGCCGCCGTAAGCCTATGTCGCTCGTGCGCGCTCTTTTGCGCAGCGACCTTACGGATCTGCACGTGGTCACCTACGGCGGTCCTGAAGTGGGCATGCTGTGCGCCGCTGGGAAGCTCTCCAAGCTCACCTTTGCCTTCGTTGCCCCCGACGTCGGCCCGGCCGCCGTGCTCGAGCCGCACTTCCGGGCCGCCCGCCAACGGGGCGCGCTGGCCTGCACTGAACTGGACGAAGGCATGTTGTTGCTGGGCCTCCAAGCCGCGGCGTGGCGGGTGCCATTCCTGCCCACCCGCCTCGGCCTCGGCTCTGACCTACCGCTGGTGAACCCCGGCCTGAAAACGGTGCGATCGCCGTACCCCGGCCCGGATGGCGGCGAGGGCGAGGAACTCATCGCCCAGCCCGCCATCCATCTCGATGCGGCGCTTGTCCACCTCAACGTGGCCGACGAGCGAGGCAACGGGGCGTTCACCGGCCCCGACCTCTACTTCGACGACCTCATGCTGGAGGCCGCCGCGCAGCGGTTCGTGTCGACCGAACGGATCGTTCCCCAAGGAGACCTAGTGGCCGCTGCGGGCGATGTCACCCGCCTCCGAGTCAGCCGCCTGCACGTCGACGGGCTGATCCTGGCGCCAAACGGGGCCCACCCCACCTCCTGCGACCCCGACTACGCCCGAGACGAGGATTTCCAGAAGACCTACCTCGGCACCGCGAAAGACCCGGCCCTGTGGGACGCCTTCCGCAGTGAATGGCTTTCGTTCCCCACTGAAGCTGGCTACCAAGCCGCCCTGGCCGCCCGACCCACAGAAGAGGCCGCATCGTGAGCAGCAGCACCGATCTCTCCAGCCTGATCAGGCGCGCTGATGTGTGCGCCGTAGCCGTAGCCGACACGTTCCGTGGCGATGGCGAAATCTTGGCCAACCCCATTGGCACCATCGCCATGATTGGTGGCCGCCTGGCCCGAGCTACCCACGAACCCGACCTTATGATGACCGACGGTGAGGCCTGTCTCATCGCCAATAGTGAGGCCATCGTCGCCCAACCAAACCGGGTGGTGGAGACGTTCAACCCGTACCGCCGCATGTTCGACGTGGTCTGGAGCGGGCGGCGTCACGTGATGATGGGCGCAACCCAGGTGGACCAATACGGCAACCAGAACATTGCCGGGCTCGGTGGTACCCCACTGCAGCCCAAGACCCAACTCCTTGGGTTTCGGGGCGCGCCGGGCAACACCATTAACGACACGACCTCGTACTTCGTGGCCAACCACGGACCGCGGGTATTCGTCGCCGCCGTCGACATCGTCACGGGCATCGGCTATGACCGTGCCGCTGCCCTGGGCCCGATTGCGGCCCGCTTCCACGAGATTCGCCGGGTGGTCTCGAACCTGGGCGTCTTCGATTTTGAGACGCCCGATCACCGTATGCGCGTGCGCTCTCTACACCCCGGCGTCGCACTGGATGAGGTGGTGGCAGCAACTGGATTTGAGCTTGTCGTACCGGATGGCCTGACCTCCACCCGACTGCCCACGCCAGACGAGTTGCGCCTTCTCAGCGAGGTCATCGATCCCCAAGGCAACCGGTTCAAGGAAGTCCCGGAACCGGCCTGACCGCCGCTAGCGGCGTCACCGAGCGGCCGGACTCGCCTACGATCCGCGCGGTGGCGAGCGACCAATATCGAATGCAGCGACTCGGTGCGGGCGACGAATGGGTACTTGGCACCCTGGCCAAGGGCAACGCTCGCTTCAGCGAGGGCTCCGACCACGATTGGCAGGCTCCGCTCGGAACCGAGGAGGCGGCGCTCTTCGTGGCGGACCCGGACACGGTGTGCATCGTCGCTATCGACATCGCGTCGAACCACCTGGTGGGGTTCATCTACGGCGGGGTGCTGAGCCGCCGCCACACCCGGCTCAAGCACCTGTGCCTGCACGAGCTCGGCATTGACATCGACCACCGTGCGTCCGACGTGGGGCTGTCGCTCATGGCCGCCTTCGCCGCCGAAGCCCGAGCGATGGGCATCGATAGGGGGTTCGTGGTCACCAATGAAGCCAACACGCAACTGGTCGAAATTTATGAGGCCTTCGGAGCATTTCGGGGCGACGGGCGCGACGTGCTCTTCGGGTTCACCTTCTGAGTTCTGGCGTTCCCGAACGCGCCGCGGTCGGGTGCGTTCGCCAGTAGTCGGGTGAGACTCGTACGCTGCCGCCATGTCTGACGACCCATCAGAAACTGGCACGGACCCCCTTCATACGCGATTTTGCGATCTCGTGGGCTGCCGATACCCCATCGTGCAGACCGGCATGGGGTGGGTTTCCGGCGCCAACCTGACCGCGGCTACCAGTGCGGCCGGCGGGTTTGGGATCCTGGCCGCCGTCACCATGACGCCGGACCAACTCCGTGCCGCCGTGGCCGGCGTGAAGGAACGGACCGACGCTCCCTTCGGTGTGAACTTCCGTGCCGATCAACCGGACCTGACCGAACGCCTGCGGTTCGTCACGGGAGAAGGGGTGCGCTTGATCTCCTTCGCGGGGGCGCCCACCCCCGACGCCATCAAGCTGGTCCACGACGCCGGTGCGGTGGTGGTCCCCACCGTCGGCGCCCGTCGACATGCCGAGAAGATGCTGGAGTGGGGCGTCGACGGCGTGATCGCTCAAGGCGGCGAAGGCGGTGGCCACACCGGCACCGTGCCCACCTCGCTGCTTCTGCCCCAGGTCGTAGACGCGGTTGGCTCCTCCATTCCCGTCCTTGGTGCCGGCGGTTTCCACTCCGGCCAAGGGCTGGTGGCTGCCCTCGCGTATGGCGCCGACGGGATTGCCATGGGCACGCGCTTTCTGCTCACGGCGGAGAGCCGGGTCCCCGAGGACATCAAGGCCCGTTACACCGCGGCATCCGTGTTCGACACGGTGGTCACGACCGCGCTCGACGGTGCGCCCCAACGGGTGATTCGTACCGACATGATCGATGGCTTGGAGAAGGCGCCAACCTTGCTCAAGCTCCCCGCCGCGCTGCGGCGTGCGCTCGCCTTCCGCAAGCAGACAGGTACGCCCCTCAAGGAACTGCTGCAAGAGGGCCTGGCCATGCGCCAAAGCCAGGATCTCAGCTGGGCGCAACTGGCTATGGCGGCCAACGCCCCGATGCTCATCAAGGCGGCCCTGGTGGATGGCGACCTCACCGTTGGCGTGCTGCCCACCGGCCAGGTCACCGGGGTGATCGACGAACTGCCAGCAGTAGCAGACCTGCTGGCTGCCATCGTGGCCGACGCCCGCGTCACCCTCACTCGCCTTGGCGCCCCGCGAAGTTAGGTGCGGGGCTGAGCGCCTTCGGTCGGCCGACTTCGGGACCTGACGGGGCGTCAGATACGCTTGCGGTTTGTATGGGCATGACGGAGCGTGCGACGTGGATCTGACCTGGACCGCCGAGGAAGAGGCCTTTCGGGCCGAGATCCGCGCCTGGTTGGCGACGGAGTTGACCGGGTGGCGAGCGCGCCACGATGGCCGGATTCTCTCGGGCGACACCACGGTGGGCTTCGCCCAGCATCTGGACTGGGAACGGACTCTGTTCTCCGCCCGATACGCGGTGGTGTCGTGGCCCGAGGCGTTCGGGGGTCGGGCTGCTAGCCGCTGGGAATGGCTGATCTTCGAAGAGGAGTACTACCGGGCCGGTGGCCCGCAACGGGTCACGCAGAACGGCATCTTCCTGCTGGCCCCGACCCTCTTCGAGTTCGGCACGGCCGAACAACAGGCGCACGTTCTTCCTCGTATGGCTGGCGCCGAGGACCTCTGGTGTCAGGGCTGGAGCGAGCCCAACGCCGGATCAGACCTGGCGTCGCTGTCCTGCAAGGCCACGCGAGACGTGGAGCGCGGCGGCTGGGTGCTGGATGGGCAGAAGACGTGGACCACGCGGGGTGCGTTCTGTACCCACCTGTTCGGCCTCTTCCGAACCGACCCCGGTAGCGAGCGCCACCAGGGCCTGACGTACCTCATGGTTCCGCTGGACCTTGACGGCATCACCGTTCGCGGCTTCGGCCGACTCGACGGCGACGAAGGGTTTGCCGAAGTATTTTTCGACAGCGCCTTCGTGCCCGACAACGCGGTACCGGGGGGAGTCGTGCTTGGCGACGTGAACCAGGGTTGGTCCGTGGCCATGGCCACCACGTCCTCCGAGCGGGGCCTCACCTTGCGCTCGCCCGGCCGATTCACGGCAACGGCCGATCGCCTGGTGGATCTCTACCGCGAGCGGTCCAAAGGTCCGGACTCGCTCGATCCGGCGCTGCGGGACCAAGTCGTCCAAGGCTGGATGGAGGCGGAGGCTTACCGCCTGCAGACGCTCCAGACCGTGACCGACGATGCGGAAGGCCGCTCCGCGGGGGCCGCCTCCAGCTTCGTGAAACTCTGGTGGTCCGAACTGGACGTGAAGCTTCACGAGACCGCGCTGGACATACTCGGCCCCGAGGCCGAGCTCGACGGACCGTGGACCAAGGGCTGGCAGTTCGCCCTGTCGGGACCCATCTATGCGGGCACCAATGAGATCCAGCGCAACATCGCCGCTGAGCGTGTCCTCGGCCTCCCGAGAAAGTAGGCCCGCCGTGCGTTTTGCCTTCAGCGACGACCAACTTGCCTTCCGCGACGCCGTCCGCGATCTCCTAGCCAAAGAGTGCACCCCGGAGGTCGTGCGCGCCGCCTGGGCCGACGGCACCGACGCCCACGGCGCCCGCAAGGGCGAAGGCGCCCGGGCCGACCCCGGCTGCGTGGCCAAGGTGTGGGCCGACATGGCCGAGATGGGCGTGCTCGGGATAGCTGTCTCGGAGGCGAACGGCGGCCTCGGCATGGGCGAACTCGACTGGGTGCTGCTGGCCGAGGAGACCGGCTACGCGGCGCTGCCCCACCCGTTTCTGGAAACCGCCTGCGTCGTCGCCCCGCTGCTCGACGAAACCAGCGATCCCCACGGGGTATTGGCCGAACTGATCGATGGAACGCGCCAGGCCGGGGTGGCCCCGCTCACCACCATGCTCGTCCCCTGGGGTGATGCCATCACGTATCTGGTGAGACTGGATCACCGTCTACGTGCCGACCCAGCGTGGGTGGCCCGACGGATCAAGGGCGGTCTCGCGGTAGGGGACACGCCTGACTCGCTCCGCACGCTGGCCGACACGCTCGACAGCGGCCGTCACGTCGTTCAGCTCGGAGCTTGGGAGTCCGATGCCGGGTTCGGCGACGCGTTCGACGCCGAATTGGCCTTCAATCGAGGGGCGTTGGCTGCCGCCGCGCAGCTGGTTGGCCTTGGTCGGCGAATGCTCGATCTCACGGTGGCCTACGCCTCCGAGCGCAAGCAGTTCGGCGTACCCATTGGTTCTCAGCAGGCAGTGAAGCACCATCTGACTGACGCCGCCATGAAGGTCAGATTCGCCGCCCCGGCGGTCTACGCCGCCGCGTGGTCGGTGGCCACGGGCACCGATACCGCGAGCCGCGATGTGTCGACGGCCAAGGCGCTGGCCTCGGATGCAGCCCGCTTCGCCGCTCGCCAGGCGCTCCAATGCCATGGAGCCATTGGCTACACGGTGGAGTACGACCTCCACCTGTACCTCAAGCGTTCCGAGGCACTGGCCCGCTCCTGGGGCGATGCCGCCTGGCATCGCCGCCGC
>JANXNS010000038.1 GCA_025353965.1 Aquihabitans sp. | reverse complement strand
GCAGGCGCACGCCGCGGGCACGCAGCGTTGCGCACACCTCGTCGATGTCCTCGACTCGGTAGGCCATCTGCTGGATGCCCGGGCCGGACTTAGCCAGGAACTTGCCGATGGGTGAGTCCGGCCGTAGTGGCGCAAGAAGCTGGATGCAGCTGCCCGAGTCGCCCACGGCGAGCATGGCCTCGCGCACGCCCTGCTCCTCGTTGACCTCTTCATGGATGGCCTTGAGGTCGAACTTCTCGGCGTAGAAGGCCAGGGCCTCGTCGAGGTCGGGCACGGCAATGCCGACATGATCGATGTGCGTGAACATGGCTGACATTGTGCCCCGGCGATCGCCCGATCGCTGCTTCCGTCAGTGGGGCCGCTCATCGCTGCCTGTCGCTCCAGGGGGATTGGGGGTTAGCGTCGCACGCCGTGTCGATGACCCTCGCTGAATCCGCTGCCGTCGTCGGCGATCTTCGCAAGGCACGCCGCAAACAGCGGGTGTCTTCGATTCACTGGGTCGATGCGCTCTACCAGGTGTACATCACCGGTTTGCTTTCGATCGTGGCCGTCGTCTTCGCCTCGAGCTTGGTAGGTGACAAAGAAGTGAGCGCGGCAACCCTGGTCGATGTTCGCCAGCACGGTGCCGCTGTTGTCGGGGTCGCGGCGGCGCTGGCCGTGTTCCTCGGGCTTCGATCAGGAAGCCGCGGCGGGCCGCTGGCGCTGGAGCAGCCCGATGTGCGCCACGTCCTCCTCTCGCCGGTGGACCGTGGGGTTGCCCTGCGGTACCCGGCCTGGCGTCAGCTTCGGTTCTTGGCCTTCGTCAGCGCCGCAGTTGGGGCGACCGCTGGCCAGCTTGCGCTTCGGCGCCTGCCCGGGAACGCCGCCGAGTGGATGCTGTTCGGGGCCTTTTTTGGGGTTGTTGTCGTTGGTCTCGGCTTTGGCTCCGCCCTGGTGGCGGCCGGTACCGGCCTTCGTTCTTGGATGGCCACCATTGGCGGCGGACTGCTCGTGGCCTGGTCCGTGGCCGACGTCGCTGGCCGGGCGCCCACCGCACCTGGATCCTTCGTTGGTCGACTGGCCATGTGGCCCCTTCACGCCGATCCGCTGGCCTTGATCGGCGTGGTGCTGGCCGCATTGATGGTGGGCGCCGGAATGCGGCTGGTGGCGGGCACATCGCTGGAAGGGGCCGAACGTCGAACCGCACTCGTCGGCCAACTCCGCTTCGCCGTCACGTTGCAAGATCTCCGCACCGTCCTGGTGCTGCGGCGCCAACTCGCCCAGGAGCGGCCTCGGTCCCAGCCCTGGATCCCCGCTATCAAGGGCCGCAAGGCCAAGTTCCCGGTGTGGCAGCGAGGCTTGCGCAGCGTGGCCCGATGGCCGGCCAGCCGCCTGGTGCGGGTGCTGGTGTTGGCCGCCATCGCCGGCCTCGCCCTCCGCGGGGCCTGGGGCGGGACCACTCCGCTCGTGCTGCTCGCCGGGCTCTCGCTGTGGATTGCCGCGCTGGATGCGGCCGAGCCGCTTGGCCAAGAAATTGACCATCCGGGTCGGACCGATGCGTTCCCGTTCGAGCGTGGTCAGCTCTTCTTCCAGCACCTTCCGGTGGTGGCGGTGGTCTCACTCATCACGGGCCTCGTGGCCGGGGTCGTCGCCCTGGTCCCCGTCGGCTCACCGGTCCCTGCTGGTGTGGCGCTTCTGGCTGGCGCCCTGGCTGGCCTCTTGGCCGGCTGCGGTGCGGTGGTCAGCGTCGTGCAAGGTGCGCCCGAGGCGGTCGACATGCTGGCCATGAGTACCCCCGAAATCGCAGGCTCCCGCACGGTGTTTCGGACCGCGTGGCCTCCAGGCCTGGCCGTGCTGGGTACGCTTCCGCTACTCGCCGCCCGCGCCGCAGAGCGAGGGGTATCCGACCCCCCACCGATCGTTGCCGAGCTCACGGTGGCGTTCCCGCTGTTCGTGATTTTGGTGCTGCTTGGCGGCTGGGTTCGGTTCCACGACAATATCCACCTCTGGATCAAAAAGGCCGGCGAACAGATGTCTCCGACCAAGGCGGTCGAGCGTGCGGGCGCTGACCGCGAAGCCGCAGAAGCCCGAGAGGCGGATGCCCTGGCCGAGTCCCGCCGAGTTGGCGGCGACGACGCAAAGGATCGCCCACCAGCTCGGGTAAAGCAGCCCCCTCGCCCCGCCCCGAAGGCCAAACCCAAGCCAGCCGACGCCGCCCCCGGTTTCCGGGGTGGCACCAGTGCCAAGCCCATGGGGCGAAAGAGGGACCAGAACTCATGAGCACCGCTCCCGCCCTGGAGGCCGCCGGCCTCACCAAGACCTACGACGAGCTCGTCGCCCTCCACCCGCTGGACCTCACGGTCAGCGTCGGGGAATCGATCGCCCTCATCGGCCACAACGGCTCGGGCAAGTCGACCTTCCTGCGTATGGCCGCTGGCCTGCTCGATCCGACCGGCGGGGATCTCGAGATTGCCGGGTTCGAGGTCGGCGATGTGGAGGCCCGAGCTACCACTTCGTTCCTGCCCGACGATCCGGTCCTGTACGACGACCTATCGCTGCGCGAGCACGCCGACTACATCTCCCGCCTCCACGGCGGCGAAGGTTTCGACGACTACGCCGAATCTCTCTGCGATCGCCTCGGACTGGGCGATCGGATCGACGACCTGCCGGCACGGTTCAGTCGCGGCCTTCGCCAGAAGACGTCGATCGTCCTGGCGTTGGTCCGCCCGTTCTCGCTGCTTCTGGTTGATGAGCCGTTCGTCGGCCTCGATCAGCCCGGCAAGATCGTGCTCCTCGAACTGCTCGACGAGGTTCACTCCGACGGCGCCGCCACCCTCGTAGCCACCCACGACCCCGCCTACGTCGACCGAGTCGGCCGCAGCATCGCCCTCCGAGACGGCACCGTGGTCTTCGACGGAAAGGCCTCCGTCGACCAAGTTCTGGGCCTCGTAGGCGGCTAACCGCCCATAGGGTTTGGCTATGAACCCGATCGAGGCTGGTAGTGCGCGGCGCTTGTGGACGGTGCTTGAGCCGGTTCACGCCGTCACCTATTTCTCGCAGGGGTGCGCCGAGCGTTACGCGGCGTTGGGGCTCAAGGGTTTTTGGATGGGCTATTTCGCCTCGCGCTCGGCCCCCTTCGGCGAAGCCAGCGCGGAGCTGGTCACGGCCGTGTTCTTCAACTTTCGCCCGTCCATGGCCGAACGGGCCCTGCCCGATGCGTGGTCTTTCGCATCGCCGAGCGCCGTGCTCAATGCTCGGCTCGAAGGGTCCGTAGCCACGCTGCGGGCGTCCCTGGCTACGGCGGAGGACGCGGCCGGCGTCGAGGAGGCCGCGGGCTTGGCGGAGCGTGCGGTCGATGCCTGTCCGCTCGCCGGCCGGCCGCTGTTCGCTGCGCTCCTAGCCCTCGACCGACCCACTGACCCGCTCGGCCGTTTATGGCACGCGGCCACCCTTCTGCGCGAGCACCGCGGTGATGGTCACGTGATCGCCAGTGTCGCCGCTGGCCTCGACGGGCTCGACGCACATGTCACGTTCTCCGCCACCGGAGCCGTTCCCAGGGAACGTCTGCAGGCCGCCCGCGGCTGGACCGACGTGGAATGGAGCACGGCCGAAGGAGGACTCGAATCCCGGGGTTGGCTGACCGACGGCGCACTTACCGAGCTAGGTGTGGCCGGTCGACAACAGGTCGAGGATCTGACTGACGAGCTGGCCGCCGCACCGTGGGCCGCACTCGGACCGGTCGAGACCGCCCGCCTGTATGACCTCGTCGTACCGCTCGCAACCACGATCGCGGCCAGTGGGGCCATTCCATACCCCAATCCCATTGGGGTACCACCCCCAACCTGATCGCTGGCCGGTGGGTTTCGGCAAGGATGGCGACCATGGATGTTCACTTGGTCGATGGCACCTATGAGTTGTTCCGGTACCACTTCGCCATGCCGTCGCATATCACGGCAGCGGGCCAAGAAGTAGGCGCAACTCGGGGAGTGGGTGGCACGATCCTGACCATGTTGGAGGAAGGTGCAACCCACGTGGGCGTGGCCACCGACCATGTGATTGAGTCGTTCCGCAACGACCTGTACGACGGGTACAAGGACGGCTCCGGGACCGAACCTGAGCTGCTATCGCAGTTCGGTTTGGTGGAGGATCTGCTCCGGGCCATCGGTGTCCAGGTCTTTGCCATGGTGGAGTACGAGGCCGACGACGCGCTCGGTGCCGGCGCCCGGCTGGCGGCAGAAGACGATGCCGTTGACCGGGTACTGATCTGCACGCCGGACAAGGACCTGGGCCAGTGCGTGGGCGGCAAGATCTTTCAGCTGGATCGGCGCAAGGGCGTGCTCAGCGGGGTGGATGGTGTCCGGGAAAAGTTCGGGGTTGGCCCCGAGTCGATCCCTGACTATCTCGGCTTGGTGGGCGACGCCGCCGACGGTTTCCCCGGCCTGGCTGGTTGGGGGGCCAAGTCCGCGGCCGCGGTGCTGGCTCGCTATGAGCACCTCGAAAACATCCCTGCCGATTCGCATGATTGGGATGTTGTTGTGCGGGGTGCGTCCAAGCTGGCCCTCACCCTCAAACACAACTTCGACGACGCGCTGCTCTTCCGGCGTATCGCCACCATTGAGTACGACGCGCCAACCTTCAGTTCGGTCGACGAACTGGAGTGGACCGGTCCCACCGAGGACTTGGCCCGGGTAGCCGCGCTCGTCGATGCGCCCGGCTTGGCCAACCGGGCCACCCGGCTGGCCGCTTCCCGCTTTCCCTAGGTGGGTGGTTCGGTGTCTGCGGCCTTGGCCCGGCTGGGGCTCACCCGCGGTGGTTCGTTCGGTTGCTTGGGATACACGGGTGGCCAGGGCGCATCCATGAGGCCATCGTCGAGATCTCGCTGATACCAGGCGAGGAGCGAGGCGATGGACTGGGGGGTGTCGTTCATGGCGGCCCACGGGTTGCCTTCGGCGGCCAACTTGGCCGGCACCGTCACCAGGGTCACCTCATCCGGTTCGACGGTGGCGACCTCGTCCCACTGGATGGGGGCTGACACCTGCGCACCCACTCGGGGCCGCACGCACCAGGCCCCGAACACCGTTTTGTGGGGGGCGTTCTGGTTGAAGTCCACGAACACCCGCTCGCCCCGTTCCTCCTTCCACCACTGAGCGGTGATGAGTTCCGGCCGTCGCCGTTCGAGTTCACGGGCCACAGCGACGGCCGCGGCCCGCACCGCGTAGGAGTCGTGGCTGCCCTGGACTCGCACATAGATGTGGAGGCCCCGGTTGCCAGTGGTCTTCACGTAGGACGTGATGCCTTCGCCGTCGAACAAGGCTCGGGTCTCTGTCGCCGCCCGGCGGACCATGTCGAACGTGACGCCCGGTCCGGGGTCTAGATCGATACGCAACTCGTTGATCACATCCGGGTTGTCAGCGAGATAGGGCCACGGGTGGAAACCGAGGCAGCCCATGTTGACGGCCCACAAAAGATGGGCAAGATCGGCCACCACAAGGGCGTTGCTGGTTGTGCCGTTGGGGGTGGAGACCTCGGTGGTCTGCAGCCAGTCCGGCGCACCGGCGGGCACGCGTTTCTGGAAAAACGACTTGCCATGGACGCCGTCGGGGAACCGCTGCAGCATGGTCGGCCGACCGCCCAGGGTGGCCAGGATCGGTTGCTCCACCGCTTGGTAGTACCGGGCGAGATCCAGCTTGGTCTCGCCGCGGGTTTTGAAGAAGATTTTGTCGGGGCTGGTGATGCGGACCGCGCGGCCGCTCGCCTCCACGATGGTTACTTCGGACGCCACAACGCGGACCGTACCCCCACCGGCCCGACCAAAGCCGGACTGATGGGGGCAACGTCGTTACTGGTTGGCGTTGGCCAGGCCAACCCCCGTGCGGGTGGTGACGGTGGTGTCACCCATGTAGTTGCTGGAGCCGGTGTGAGGGACGTTGGCGTAAATGACCTTGGCGCTCGACACGATCGACATCGAGGTGGCGGAGGCGGTGGGGCAGACCCAGTCGCCGTTGGAGCCGATGTTGGTCCAGTCCGTTCCGTAGCGACCCTGCGGGTTGCCGTTCTGGTTCAGCCAGTTGATGTCGGTTGCCCCCGGCTTGAGCGAGGTGCACTGACCCCACAGGCACAGGTTGGAGTACCAGGCCGCGCCCTGGTGCGGCGTACCGAGGGTGACCACATCTTCGACGTCGATCGGGGCGGAGAAGCCGGACTCAGCCTTCTGCGCGCCGTACACGCCACCTCGAGCGATGAGCCCGCCCATGGAGTAACCGACAACGTCGACGGCAATGCCCTGCGACGTGTACTGCGAGTACACGTAAGCGGAGAATGCCTTACTGATGGCCTTCCAGGAGGAGCTATCGGAAAATGATCCGTAGTTCCGTAGGTTCACATTGCAGTTCACGTCGCCGGAGTAGAAGCCGACCTTGACCATGGCGCCGGTGAAGCCCTCGCTGCGCAGTTGGCCGATCATGCGGTCGAAGTCGCCGCCGCAATCGGTGCTGTTGGAGGTCGGGTTGTACCCGTGGATGAACAGGACAACCTTGGACTTGTTGGCCGTGTAGGCGCCCGCCGGGGTGGCGGAGCCAACAATGAGGGTCAAGACAGCGAACAGGCCCGCTACGAGGGCCAATGGCCCCCGGGCCGATCGAGTCGGACGGGTAGATCGGGGGGTGGTGACAGCGATGACACCTTCTCCTTCGCGGTTGAGCCTGCACGCAGCGTGCGGACCGAGGAAGTATGACCGATGTCACACCAACGGTCAACCATTCGACGTGCCAGGGTGGAAACCGGCCTAAGTTCGCTTCATGGCCTGGCTCCTGGCACCGATCTACGACCGAATGGTCGCCCCCGCAGAGGAAGCGTGTTTCCAAACCTGGCGGGGAGAACTGCTCGCAGGACTCCACGGCCAGGTGCTGGAAATTGGGGCGGGCACGGGGGCCAATGTGGCCCACTACCCCGCCCTGGTAGATCGGGTGGTGTTCACCGAGCCGGACCCCGGCATGCGCCGCCAGCTCGTGACCAAGCTCACCGCCGCACGGGACGCCGCCACCTTCGGCCCGGCGGGCTCGGAGGTGGCGGCGGACTCGGCCGATGGCCTGACCTTTGCCGACGCGTCGTTCGACTCAGTGGTGGCAACGCTCGTCTTTTGCACGGTGCCGGACCCAGACGCGGCGCTGGCCGAGGTGCGTCGGGTGCTCAAGCCGGGAGGGCGGCTGGTGTTCCTCGAACATGTGGCCGCCGAGGATCGACCGGACCGGCTCAAATGGCAACGACGAATCGACCCGGTTTGGAAGCTGGTAGTAGGCGGGTGCCGGCTCACCCGCCGCACCGCCGACACCATCGAGCAGGCCGGCTTCACGATCGAGACCATCACCCGCGAAAGCGCCAGGAAGGCCACCCCCTTGGTGCGTCCCACCATTCGAGGCACCGCGATTTCGCCGGGGCACCCATGACCGACCCCGAACCGGCAACGGCCGAGCCGGATCAGCTCACCCAGGAAGCCACCCAGGGCCGGCTCCTTGTCCACGCTGCTGTTGGCGCTCGACCAGGCCGACCGGGTGATCGGGCCCCGCCGGGGCCGGGCCGTGCTCTATACGACTCTTGAACCGTGCCTGATGTGCCTGGGGGCGGCCGCCACAACGATGGTCGAGCGGGTGGTCTACGCCCTTGGGTCGGCCACCGATCAGTTCCGCCGCTTCCGTGATTCGCGGCCAAGCCCAATCGATGCGTTGGCCCGGTGGGCCGACACCATCATCGGCTAAGCGGCGGGCCTAGGCCTCGCCGAGGTGGGCATCCGGGTAGGCCCGCTTGAAGACTTCATCACCCACGCGGTGCCGGATCGTGGCGAGGTGAACTTCCTCGTCGCTGTAGTCGGGGTGATCGAGCCGGACAAGCGCGCTGGCCTCGTTGAATGCGGCATCCGTCATCTCCATGACGGCGGCGAGGTGATCGCCAGTTCCTTGTCGCCGCCGGATCTTGCCGCCACCGTCAGCGCGGGAAGTTTTCGACTTAGGGACGCGTGGACTCATGGGGAACAGTCGACCGGAGGGCCCGTCGATTGACCCTGACACGGCCGAAAGGTCCGTTTGGCCCACTCCTAGGTCGGACGGCCCGGGGTGGACCTGGCGCAGGTTGGGCTGAGTCGGGTCCTTGCCACCTGCGACTGATGTTTGACCGTGACCCCAAGGTGAGCATCGCCCTCCACCCCGAGCCCGGCCAAGAGGGCGAACCTGACCAACAACACCTTGGACATGGTGTGGGCGGGACTCACCGCAACCGCCTCAACTCGACCGCCGCGGGTTGGGGCCTGATGGCTGGGCTCGTTCACCGGCCCAAGATACCTATGGGGCGGTGACCGCCACCGAAGGAAAATAGGTCCGGTACCGGGCTGCATCCCTGGTGAGGAGGTCGAATCCCTCGACCGCGGCATGGGCACCGATGAAGAAGTCTGGCAAGGGTGAGGAACGAACTCCGCCATTGCGTCGGTAGGCCAGGAGCGCCTTGCCCGCTAGGAAGGCCGCTTCCCAAGGAAGCGCCGCTCGGCGGAAGTCTTGCGGTGGCAGAGCGTCCTCGAGATCTTCAACTCGGGAGAACCGGACCGACACCTCCGCATAGATCATCGGATTGATGACCAGGGGACCGCGTTCAGCGGCGCTGGCCAGGGCGCCGAGCGACCAACCCAGCCACGTGGGGTCCTCGGTGAGGACGTCCAGCAGGACGTTGGCATCGACGAGTGTTCCGGCCGCCATCCCTAGTCTGACCTGGTCAAGGCCATAATTTCGTCTGTGCTCATGCGTACGTCGCCCCGCCCGCGGAGGCGATCGGCCAGGTGGTCCCCCCGGGTGGGCCCATCGTTCGTTTTGCGAACGACGATCGTGTCCTGGTGGCGCTCGAACGCAACCTCGGACCCCGCGCCGATGCCCAACGCATCCCGCAACGCCTTCGGAATCGTTACTTGGCCCTTCTCCGTTACCTTCATGGTAAGAATCCTACCAGTCGAACTCCTACTAAAGTATGTGATTGATGACCGCACCTGCTCAGTCGACCCCCGCGCCGCAAGGCCGTTGGGTGGCCTTCGCCCCGTTGCGGCACCGGAACTTTGCCTTGGTTTGGTCGGCGGCACTGATCTCAAACGTGGGGACGTGGATGGAGACGGTCGCGGTCGGCGACCTCGTGGCCCACCGAACGGGCCGCGCGGGGTGGACGGCCTTGGTTGCGGCCGCGGGTTTCCTGCCTATGGGTTTGCTCGGCCCGATTGGTGGCGCCATGGCGGACCGGTTGGACCGGCGGCGCCTCGTCATCACCATGACGCTCTTACAGATGATCGCCGCCGCGGCACTCACCATCTTGTCGATCAGCGGACACGCATCACCCGGAGCGGTGACCTTCGTGGTGTTCGTGGCCGGCTGCGTGGCTGGGCTTGGCTTTCCTGCCTACAGCGCGATGTTGCCGGATCTGGTTCCTACCAAAGACCTGCTTGCGGCGGTGTCACTGAGCCAGGCGCAATGGAACCTGGGCCGAGTGATCGGGCCCGCCTTGGCGGGCATCGCCATTGCGCTCGGGTCCTATTCGGCGGCGTTTGCGGTCAACACGCTTTCGTTCGCGGCGATGCTGGTTGCGCTGCGGGCCTTGCGGTTGGCTACACGACCGCCGCCAACCGACGATTCGTCTCTGTGGTCCCGGATCCGAGTCGGTGCCCGGGTGGCACGGGCCGAACCAGGTGTGAGCTCGGCGATCTTGATGATCGCGGTGGTTGCACTCACGGCATCGCCATTCATCGCGCTGATACCGGCCATGGCCCGGGTGCGCTTCGATGGAGACGCAAACCTCACCTCTTGGTTCGTGACGGCCCAGGGGATCGGTGCCGTGGCCGGAGCACTCTTGCTGCCGACGTTCGCCGCCCGGTTCGGACGCTTCCGCATGCTGATGTTCAGCTTCGTGCTCCTGCCCACCGCACTCGTGCTCTACGGCGCCGCGCCCACCGCAACCCTGGCCGCGGTCGCGCTTGTCGCCGTCGGGGCCACATACATGCTGGTCTTCTCGGGCATTGGCACCGTGGTTCAGTTGCGGGCCCCAGCCGAGCTGCGGGCGCGGGTCTTGAGCTTCTATTTCTTGGCCCTCGGTGTCTTGTACCCAGTTGGAGCGACGGTTCAGGGGCCGTTGGCCGATCGGTTCGGGCTCGGGCGGGTGACCATCGCCTCTGGCCTTGGCTTGCTCGTCGTGGTCGGTCTGCTGCGAGTACTGCGCCCCAACCGGCTGCGCGCCCTCGACGACCCCGCACAGGGGCTCTAGGAGCGCGCCGAACGGCTACAGCGGGTCGGTAGCGCCGTCGAAGCCCGAACGCGAAGAGCACCCCCAACGGGATTCGAACCCGTGTTACCTGCGTGAAAGGCAGGCGTCCTAGGCCGCTGGACGATGGGGGCCTGTCCCACTTGGGGACCCGTTTACGGTAGCAGCCGACCCCTCCTGGCTCCGAAGCCAAAGCCCAAGGTCGGCTGCTCACCAGCCCCGCAGGTCGATCGGCCAGGTGTCGATCACGTCCTCGCCGCGGACCACATGAAGGAGCTCGTGGTAGGCGACCGTTGGGTCCACGTGGGCGGGGAGGACCTGCACCTTGTCTCCCACAGCCGGCAACGTTCCGAGGTCCCCAGCGGTGAAGGTCACGTGCTCGTCGGAGCAGTAAAGGACCCGGTGGCCGATCACGGTGGGGTCCCCGTGGTCCATGCCCAGCGCTTTGAGGCCCCCGTCGGCCACCGCCCAGCCGCCGGGGTTCACTGATACCACCGTCAGCCAAAGCAGAAGCGCCGACTGAAACCCCAAGTCTGCACCCGCGTAGGCCGTGTCCATGAGTGTGTACGAGCCGGCCTGCAATTCGGTGACCCACCGATTTTCCCGGTAGGTGCCCGTGCCGCCGCCGGAGACCACGTCGCCCCCCACGGCCTGGTGGGCGTTGGTCAGCAAGGCCATGGCACCGGCCACCCGATCCTTTTTGGTCTCGCCCGGTTCCATCATCAGGTGGCCCTCGTAGCCCATCACCCCGCGGACCTCTAGGCCACTGGCGCGGGCCAGGTCGGCCAGGCGTCCGGCATCGGTTGGCGGGCAACCGCAGCGGAAGCAGCCCACGTCCACGTCGATCAGCACCTCGCGGATCCGGTTGGACGCGGCGGCGGCCACGGTTGCGTCGGAGTCAACCGCCACCGTGATCCGTGCGCCACTGTCGGCCATGGCCTGGAGTCGGGCCGGGTTGACGGTCTCATTGGCCAGCAGGAGGTCTTGCCCCAACCCGGCGGCGGCCATGCCCAGAACTTCCCTGCTAGTGGCCGCGCAGAAGGTGTGGTGCCCGGCGGCGTCGAGTTCCTTGGCCAGGCTGGTGGACTTGAACGCCTTGACGTGCGGCCTGAGCTTGGCGCCGGGCCACGCCGCGCCCATGGCGGCAACGTTGTGGGAAAAGGCGTCGGCATTAACCACGAGGGCGGGCGTTGGGAGATCGTTGACGTTCACCTCTGCAGGTTCTCACGGTCCGCCCCTCAAGGCGGGGGTACCCCCGGCCGACCTATGAGGTGTGTCCCGGCGCCCCATTACCCTCGCCCTCGTGGTCACCCCGTCATGACTGCGCTGCCGCAGTGGCCCAAACCCCCACGCCAGCAAGGTCCGTGGGCGGGTGGGCCGCCCGTCGCCCCGCCAGGCAACACCGCGTTGCCGCCCCTCCCCGGGCCCGGTGGTGTGAGCCGTACCAGCGCGAGTGCAACCAACCCGTGGGCCAACGCGGAGTCGATTCCGGCCCCGCCGCGCTACGCGCCCCGGCCCGCGTTCCCTGGCCTTCAGGCGGGTGTGCTCCCGAGAATTGACCGGGCCCCGCGGTGGATCATCGTTGTGTCGGCCGTGATTGTGGTTGCCCTCCTGGGGGGCACCGCGTATCTGGTCACCAACCCACGTTCTCAGTATCCGTCGAAGTGGGACCCTCGGGTTGCCCCCATTGCCAGTTGGGTGTCTCGGACTCGGAACCTGACCTACGAGCACCCCGTGGAGGTTCAGTTCCTTAGCCCTGCGGAATACCGGAAGGCGTCCGGTGGCGGCGGGAGCGAGAGCGAGAGTACCGCGCAGAAGAAGCAGATGGACGATACCGTCGCCCAATTTCGAGCCCTCGGGTTCTTGGAAGGCGACGTGGATCTCGGCGCAGCAACCGATGTGCTCAGCGACTCCGGCACGTTGGCGTTCTATAGCGCGAAATCCAAGATGGTCTATGTCCGAGGTACCAAGCTCACGCCGGGCCTCCGGGTCACGCTGGCTCACGAACTCACGCACGTCCTGCAGGACCAGCACTCAGATCTCCAGCGGCTGGACTCCTTGCCCGACAGTCAGGCCCCTGTGTTGCGGGCGTTGGCCGAAGGCGATGCCACCCGCATCGAGGACCGTTATGTCGATGAGGTCCTCACTGATGCCGAGCGCACTGCCTACGTCGAAGAAAACGCCAGCTCGCTCACCGCGGCTGACAAGAAACTCGCCGCCAAGGTTCCGGCCGTCATGACCACGCTGTTTGGCGCGCCGTACCGGTTCGGTCCCGAACTGATCACGTACCTGGAAGCCAATGGAGGCGACGACGCCATAAACGCGGCCCTGCAAAACCTGCCGACCGAGGCCGTGCTCTTCAACCCCCTGATCAAGGGAACCCCGGCCGCAGAGGCGGGCAAGCTCACGGTCGAAGCCCCGTCCGGAACAGAAAAGATCGAGGACGGCGAGTTCGGTCCAACCGCCTGGTATCTACTGCTGGCCTCGCGGATGGAAGCCCGTTCGGCACTGGTCGCCACCGATGGCCTGGGCGCTGACGGCTACACGGTCTACCGAGAGAATAAGAAGGTGTGCGTGCGCGCTAGCGCGGAGGGCGACACGCCGGGAGACCTCATGCAGCTCGCCGTCGCTCTCCAGGCCTGGGTGGCCAAGTCTGCCCCTGGCACCGCCAAATTCGAGATCGTTGGCGCCGAGGCCCGGCTCCAATCCTGCGATCCCGGCGCGGCCGCCAAAGCGGCAGGAAAGGTCACCGAAGCCCTGCTGTCGCTCCCCATCGCCCGGACTCAGATCTACAACGAGAGCGTGAAAGCGGGGGCGACATCGAAGCAGGGAACGTGTTTCGGCCAGGGCGTCGTGAACGGCTTCACGTTGGAGCAGCTGAACAGCGAGACCTTCTTGCCGTCGCCGCTCGGGCAGCAGGCCCTGGCCACCATCCGGAATAGGTGTCGCTGATCAGCCGCCGAGGGCTTGGATGACGGACCACTGCAGCCACGTGGAGAAGTCGTACACCGACCACAAACCGGCATCGGGCCCCTCGGGGTCCTGGGTGCGATCGGGTTCGTCCTCGTCGATGCCCAGACGGGTGCCGACCACCAGCCGAAGCGCATTGAGCGATTGAAGCCACGACCACAACTCCGCCTCGGACGCTTGGTTCTTGCCCAGAAGTTCCTGAGTGGCCTCAATGGCGGCGCGCCGTGAGGTTCGCAGTTCATCGCCAGCCAGCAACTGGTATTCAGCGTCCTTGTCGGCATCGTCGAGGTAGGCAGGGGGAGCCAGCCGCTGGAGACTGGGATCGCCCGGACCGGCCTCCACGAGTTCGTCGAGTTCGCCAAGTAGGGAACTGATCACCTCGCGTAAATGCGGCTCGAGGACAAGATCAAACCGGCCGTCAGCGCGGCGGCGAACCACCTGGTTGCGACGTGAGCCAAAGAGGGCCATCAGCTCAGTCGTCGTGCTGCATGGTGGCCCACAGGCCATGTTCGTGGAGCCGGAAGACGTCGAGCTCGGCCTTCTCGCGGGGGCCAGAAGACACCACCGCCCGGCCCTTCTCGTGGACGTCCAGCATCAGCTTGTTGGCCTTGGTCTTGGAAAAACCAAACAACTTCTGGAACACGAGGGCGACGTACTCCATGGTGTTGATGGGGTCGTTCCACACCAGGACGATCCACGGCAGGTCGGTGTCGAGCGCCGTGTCGTCATCCGGGGACGAGATCTCCGTCGGGGAGATTGTCGGTGCCGATGCCACCGGGGGAGTCTCGCAGGCGGGGCACCACCGACTCCACCGGCGTTTGCATCTGGAGCCGTAGCCGTAACACGGCAACCCACACCAACGAGGCCCCTAATACATGGAGGCCTACGAGCAGCGGCGGTACGCCGGTGAAGTACTGCGTGTAGCCGAGGGCCCCTTGCAGGAGCAGAACCGTAAGGAGAGCGGTGGCCGCCCTCTGGAGCTGCCCAGAAACCTGGTGGCGTCGCAGCTGCACCAGCACCCAAATGGTGGCGGCCAGAAACGCCATCATGGCCAGACCATGGATCCGGGCCGCGTCGTGGGAGTGGATCGGGAGGCGACGGATCGCGTTGACATCGGTGCCGTTATGGCCGCTGTGGGGCCCGGAGCCCGTCACCAGGGTGCCGGTACCGATGACGACTGCGGCAAGGGCGACCAATGCCGACCCCCAGCGCAGCAGCGCCGGCGTGACGACGGGCCGTACTGCGTTGTCATCAGGCAAACCGGCGCGATGGGCCAGAACCACGGCATCAACTACGAGGAGCATAGAGACCACAAAGTGACCCTGGACCAGCCACGGGTTCAGATCTGACAGCACCACCACCGCCCCAAGCAGGATCTGCGCCACCACGCCAGCGACCAAGCCGAGCGACAACCAGGTGAGATCTCGGCGGCGTGGCGATCGGCGGAGAGACCCAAGCACCGCCAGGACAACGGCCGCGGATACCAAACCGGTGATGAGGCGGTTCACGAACTCCACCATCTGGTGGGTTTCGAGTTCGGCCACGAACCGTTTGTCCGTGCAGTTGGGCCAATCGGTACACCCGAGGCCAGATCCAGTGAGGCGAACTCCAGCACCGGTCACCACGATGAGGATCAGCAGCACGAGCGCCAGCTCGGTGATGCGACGGTAGAGAGCGGGCGACAGCGGTTGCCGGAGGCGAGCGATCACACGACTCAGGGTACGGCCGGACCGGGTAACACGGCCAAGTGGCCGCGATCATCTCGACTCGTTCGGGCGAGACACCTACTCCTAGGGTGGGCCTTGTGCTCCAGCAGGTCCCGCTTCCGCTGCGTGTGCGTGTCGCTGGCTACGTCGCGCTGACCAAACCACGCATCATCGAACTCCTTCTCATTACCACCGTGCCCACCATGATCGTGGCGGCACAAGGCATGCCGTCGGGCTGGCTGATCTTCAACACGGTCCTGGGCGGCACGCTCGCTGCTGGTGGCGCCAACGCCATCAACATGTTCGTCGATCGAGACATCGACAAGATCATGGAACGCACCAAGGGCCGGCCCCTGGTGACTGGTGTGATGACCCCCCGAGCGGCGCTCACCTTTGCCATCGGGATCGAGATCTTGGCCTTCGGGTACCTCTGGTACTGGGTAAACCTGTTGAGCGCGGTGCTCGGGGTATCCGCCTGCCTGTTCTACGTGTTCATCTACACGCTGTGGCTGAAGCGGACCTCCACGCACAACATCGTGATCGGCGGCGCGGCG
>JANXNS010000017.1 GCA_025353965.1 Aquihabitans sp. | reverse complement strand
CTCGCCCCGTTCAATAGGGGCAACGATCTGATCGAGGATCTCTGGGGCGTATTGGCCATCGCCGTGGAGCAACACGGCGATGTCCCACCCGTGTTCAACGGCGTACTGGTAGCCCCATTTCTGGTTGCCGCCGTACCCCAGGTTTTTGGGGTGGCGTACCAAGGTGATGGGGAGGTCCTTGGTGACGGACTGGTAGCCGAGGCCCACGAGGTAGGTGCTGTCGGTGCTGTGGTCATCTCCGACCAGGACTTCGTGGATGCGGCCGCGGAACTCCTCGGGGATCCGATCGAGTGTCTGGGCCAAGGTGGTTGCGGCGTTGTAGGCCACCACGAGGACACCAATCTTCTTCATCTGGCGAGGCTACTCTCGGCTCTGCTTTGCCTCTCCTTTGGCCCGTCGTGATGGCTCTCACTAAGGTTCGTCGCCGTGTCCCAGTTCCTCCGCGACTATCTCACTGTCGCCATCTTTTCTGGGATCACCGTCGGGCTCCTGTCCGGTGTTCTCGCCCTGGGCAAGCTGGTCCGACCCGTGCGCCCGCAGGGTGCCAAGTACCTGTCGTATGAGAGCGGCGTAGACCCCGTCGGGGACGGTTGGGCCCAGAGCCCGATCCGCTACTACGTCTTTGCGCTGCTGTTTGTGCTGTTCGACGTAGAAGCCGTGTTCATCTTTCCTTGGGCCATCCAGCTTGAGGTGTACGGCTGGTTTGGCGCCATCGAGATGATCGTGTTCATCGTGTTGTTGTCGCTGGGCTTGCTCTATGCCTGGCGGAAGAAGGTTCTGCAGTGGATCTGATCACCCAGAATCCCCGTTCACCTCACCCCGATGGAAGCTGCTGACTATGGGACTCGTTGAGAGCGGCAAGCTCCCGAAGCCGCTCACGTCGCTTCTGAATACTTCCCGCAAGTACTCGCTCTGGATCTTCCAGTGGGGTTTGGCGTGTTGCGCCATCGAAATGGGCGCCGCCCTCGGCTCGCCCCGTTACGACGTGATGCGTCTCGGCGTGATCCCGTTGCCGGCCAGCCCCCGCCAGGCCGATCTCATGTGTGTCTCTGGCACCGTTACCGACAAGATGGCTCCGGCCATTCGGCGGTTGTACGAGCAGATGCCGGACCCCAAATACGTGATCTCCATGGGGTCCTGCGCGAACTGTGGCGGCCCCTATTGGGACAGCTACTCCGTCACCAAGGGGATCGATCAGATCATCCCGGTCGACGTCTATGTCCCGGGCTGCCCACCTCGTCCAGAAGCCCTGCTCGAAGGCATCATTTTGCTGCAAGAGCGCATCGGCAAAGAAGACATGGCCGAGCGTTGGAAGGGTGACCCCATTGTCGTCACCTGAGATTGCTGAAACCGCAGGCACGGCGGTCGAGGAGACACCGGCTGAGGTAGATGAACTTCGCCAAGCCGTGGTGGCCGAGCTCACCGCAGAACTGGGTGAACAGCTCGTTGGCTCCCACATCCGCAATGGCGACGATATCTGGGTGCGCGTTACCCGCGAGGCCTGGCGAGAAACCGGCATCGTGTTGCGTGATCGCGGGGGCTTCAAGGCCTTCGAATTTCTTTCTGTGATCGACTGGCTGCCCAGCCCGTTCGGCAAGAACGAAGATTCGCCAACGGACGCCCCACCGGAGATTTCGAGCGAGATCAAAACCGGCTATGCCGGCGGCGATACCCGCTTCCAGGTGTTTGCCCGGGTGCATTCGCTGCCGCGCAAGCTCGGGATCACCATCAAGGTCGACGTGCCAGAAGAAGACCTTGCGGTGGATTCCTGGCTGCCGGTCTACGCCGGGGTCAACTGGCACGAGCGGGAGGCCCACGAGATGTTCGGCGTGTCCTTCAACGGTCACCCCCACCTCGTCAAGCTCTACCTCCCGGGAGACTTCGAGGGTTTCCCCCTGCGCAAGACCTTCCCCCTGCTGGCCCGCCACGTGAAGCCCTGGCCCGGCATCGTCGACGTGGAGCCCATGCCCGCCGATCCCGCCGCCGAAGGGGACGAACCGGCAACCGACGAACCGGCAACGGACGGGGCTGCTACCGAGGCCAGCCCCGATGCGGAGGCAACCGAATGACCGCCATTACGGATCGCCAAAAACTGGCCTACGCCAACGCTCAGGCCGCGGATGGTCGGGTCAACATCGAGTTCGAAACAGACCAGGGCATGACCCTCAACATGGGTCCGCAGCACCCGGCCACGCACGGCACCCTCCGGGTCATCGTCAAGCTGGACGGCGAGCAGGTCATCGACTGCGAGCCGGTCATGGGTTACATGCATCGGGGCTACGAGAAGCTCACCGAGGTGCGGACCTACCCGCAGGTCACCACCCTCGTGAACCGCATCGACTGGCTGGGAAGCTTCGCCAACGAAGTCCCGTTCATCTTGGCCGCTGAGAAGCTCATGGACGTGCAGGCCCCCCCTCGTGCCCAGTGGATCCGCACCATCCTCTTCGAGCTGTCCCGCCTCGGCAACGTGTCGTTGTTCGTTGGTGATATGGCCTTGCACATCGGCGCTATCAGCGCCGCCTTCTACGCCTTGCGGGATCGAGAGTTTGTTCTCAACCAGATCGAGGCGGCAACGGGTGGCCGGTTCCACCCCAACTTTGACCGCATTGGCGGTCTCAAGGACGACCTGCCCAAGGGTTGGATTGCCGACACCAAAGCGTGCATGAACAAGATTCGCGACTTCTGCGACGAGATGGAAACCCTGGTCGAGGGCAACGAGATCTTCCAGGCCCGAACCCGCGGTATCGGGGTCATCCCCGCAGATATCGCCTTGCAGTTCGGGCTTTCCGGAGCCAATCTCCGCGCCAGTGGCATCGACTGGGACCTCCGCCGGGACCAGCCCGTCGGCCTGGCATGGAACGAAGTTGACTGGAACGTGATCACCCACCCTGATGGCGATTCTTTCGCCCGGTTCTGGGTACGGCTCCAAGAGATCCGCGAATCCACCTCGATCATTGATCAATTGCTCGATGGCTTGCCCTCGGGCCCGATCATGGCCAAGGTTCCCCGCATCATCAAAGTGCCGGAAGGCGAAGCCTGGGTGGCAACGGAGAACCCGTTGGGCGAGATGGGTTACTACGTGGTCTCCAAGGGGGATTTGGGGCCGTTTCGGACCAAAATCCGCACCGCCTCGTTCAACAACCTGTCCATCTTGCCGTGGGTATGCCGCGGCGTGTTGGTGCCCGATGTCGTGACCATCCTGGCGTCTTTGTACTTCATCCTCGGAGATATCGACCGGTGATCCTCGGCGTTGATCTCTCGTACTGGCAGGTATCGGTCCTTCGGTCGCTCGGCATCCTTGTCGCGGTGCTGCTTCCTGCGGGCACATTCGTTTACGTGTTCCTGTTCAAGATGGTTTCTTTTATGCAGAGTCGCCTTGGCCCCATGGAAGCGGGACCGTTCGGTTCCATGCAGCTTCTGGCCGAGGTGGGCAAGTTCCTGCAGAAGGAAGACATCGTTCCTGAGCGCGCCGATCGGCGCCTTTTCAAGCTCGCCCCCTATTTCGTGGTGGGCACCGTCTTGTTGGTCTACCTAGCCGTTCCCTTCGGGCCGGACATGTACTTCGCCAATTTGAAGGGCGGGGTATTTTACATCCTTGCCGTCTCGTCGATTTCTTCGCTCGGTGTGCTCATGGCCGGGTGGTCATCGGCCAACAAGTACGCACTGATCGGTGGTCTCCGGGCTGCGGGCCAGCTCATTGCCTACGAACTCCCCCTGGTCCTAGCGGTTGTCGGCGTGATTATTCAGGCCGGGACCATGAACCTCTCGGAGATCGTTTCCGCCCAGGCGGGTGGGTCAATCTTTGGCTTCGATGGCATTGGTAACCCCTACCTGCTCACCCAGTTCATTGCCTTCGGTATCTTCATGATCGCCGTGCAGGCCGAATTGGGGCAGACCCCCTTCGACATGCCCATCGCAGAATCTGAGCTGGTCACCGGTTACATCACGGAATACTCGGGCTTGCGCTTCCTGCTGTTCTTCATTGGCGAATTCGCTTCGGCTGGGGCCTTTGCCGCCGTAGCGGCAACATTGTTCCTTGGTGGCTGGGCCGTCCCAGCGGCATGGGCAGATCTCAACAGCAACTGGTTCAACCTCTTTGGCCCGCTGATCATGCTGGTGAAGATGATGATTCTGGGTGGGCTTATCTTCTTCGTCCGCTTCACGTTCCCCCGCTTTCGTGAGGACCAACTCCAGAAGCTGGCCTGGACCGTGCTCATTCCGATCTCACTGGTCAACATCCTCGCCACCACCATTTTGAAGGTTGCGTTCTGATGGCACCGAAGCCCAAAGTTCCCGGCATCGTCAAGGGCATGGGGGTCACCTTCAAGGAGATGACCCAAACCATCTGGCCCGGTGAAGGTCTCAAGCGCTTCATGCAGCCGCCATCACCCTCCAAGGGTGCGGCGACGGTGCAATATCCGCACGTCAAGGAGGCGCCAGCGCCCCGCGCTCGGGGCGTCATCGCTCTCAAAGAAGAGAACTGCACGGTCTGCATGCTGTGTGCCCGCAGCTGCCCGGATTGGTGTATCTACATCGAGGGTCACAAGGAAAAGGCGCCGCCGCGCCGTCCCGGTGGCAAGGAGCGCACGGTCTCCGCGCTCGATCGTTTCGACATCGATTACTCGCTCTGCATGTACTGCGGTATTTGCGTCGAGGTGTGCCCCTTCGACGCCCTCTTCTGGAGCCCCGAGTTCGAATACTCCGAACCCCGCATTGCTGATCTGCTCCACGACAAGGAACGGCTCGGCGAGTGGATGGAAACGGTGCCGGACTTCGAGCCCTATGAGGCTGGCGCCGAGGTCAAGGTCAAGCAGGTCCCACGTTGATCGGGTCCCTTCTCGCCGCGGCGCAAAACGCCGATGCCCCCACGCTTGTGGCCCAGAACATCTCGTTCGGGATCATTGCTGCGGTCATGATCTACTCGGCCATTCGGGTGGTCACCACCGCCAACGTCGTTCACGCCGCCTTCTTCTTGGTGGTGGTGCTCGCCGGCGCCTCCGCCCAGTTCATCTTGTTGGGGGCGGAGTTCATCGCTATCACCCAGGTCCTCGTCTACATCGGGGCCATCGTGGTGCTGTTCCTCTTCGGCATCATGCTCACCAAAGCGCCCATGTCCGGCGAGGAAAAGCTGAGCCGAGACAACTGGCCCTTGGGCGTCCTCACCTCGGTGGTGATGCTCGGCTTGCTCGGGTACTCCCTGGTCGATGGCTTCGGTGGAGACCGGATCCCAGCGGACCTCGCACCCACCGATACGCGAGTTGTTTCCGATGCCATCTTCAGCCAGTACCTCATCCCGTTCGAGGTCATCTCTGTGCTCCTGCTCGCTGCGCTCATCGGCGCCATCGTGATCGCTCGCCGGGACTAAGGAGGCAACGAGACCCATGCTGCTCAATCAATTCCTTCTGCTCGCTGCCGCCTTGTTCTGCATTGGCGTCTACGGCGTGATTTCCCGGCGAAATGGCGTGCTGGTCCTCATGTCGATCGAGCTGATTCTCAACTCGGTCAATATCAACCTGGTGGCCTTCAGCGCTATGACCGGTGCTGTCACCGGCCAGGTTTTTGCCCTGTTCGTGATAGCTGTTGCTGCCGCCGAAGTTGGCATCGGCCTGGCCATCGTGCTGGCGATCTTCCGCAACTACCGCTCGGTCGACCTTGACGACGTCGATCTGATGAAGGGCTGACGGCTGTGCTGACTCATGCCTGGATCATCCCGCTGATTCCCGCGATCTCTTTCGTGTTGATTCTTGCCTTCGGCAAGAAACTGCCCCGCGGCGGTTCGGAAATCGGCCTGGCCTCCGTGGCCATCTGTTTCGTATTGGCCCTAGCGGTCGGCGCCGCCTGGATCGGCCGGGTCAATCACCCGCCGGAAGCGGGCGCGGTCGAGAAGCACGTGGCCGCGGTGGTGGCCCAAAGTGAGAATTCCCTGGCCAAGTCCGCTCCAGATGCCCCTGCTCACGCAAACAAGGCCGCCGCTGGCGCTGAAGAAGAGCACGTAACCGAGCCGGTGGTCCGGGAGATCACGTGGTTCCAGAACGAGGGTGTGACCATCAAGGTGGGCACCATGGTCGACGGGCTCAGTGCCCTGATGCTGGTGGTGGTCACGCTTATCTCCATGCTGGTCCACGTCTTCTCCACGGACTATGTGTCGGGGGATCGGCGCTACACCCACTACTTCGGCTTCTTGAGCCTGTTCACCGCTTCCATGCTGTTCTTTGTGCTGGCGGAAAACACGTTGCAGATGATCGTGGGCTGGGAACTGGTGGGCCTCTGCTCCTTTGCGCTCATTGGCCACTGGTGGGAAGAGAAAGCCAACTCCGACGCCGCCCTCAAGGCCTTCCTCACCAACCGGGTGGGAGATATCGGGTTGTTGTGCGGCGTGATTATCTTGTACTTCGCCGCGGGCAAGACCTTCGACACGATCACCATCAACACCCTGGCCAACCAAGGCGAGATCCGGCACTTCCTGCTGCTGATCGCCTCGCTGTCGCTCATGACCGCGGTCATGAGTAAGTCCGGCCAGTTCGTGCTGCACACCTGGCTGCCCGATGCCATGGCTGGCCCTACGCCGGTCTCGGCCCTCATCCACGCGGCCACCATGGTGGTGGCCGGCGTGTTCATGATCGCTCGGCTCTACGGCGTGTTCTTCAATGGTCTGTCGATCGGCACGGCCAACATCAACGTGATGGCCGTGATCGGTGCGGTCACGCTCATCGGTGCCGGGCTGTTGGCCTTTGTCCAGAGCGATATCAAGAAGGTCTTGGCCTATTCCACGGTCAGCCAGCTCGGCTACATGGTCATGGCCCTCGGCGTGGGCGGCTGGACCGCCGGCATCTTCCACCTCTTCACCCATGCCCTCTTCAAGGCTTGTCTCTTCCTGGGCGCCGGGTCTTTGGCGCATCACATCCATTCCTTCGACATGAAGAAGGACATGGGCGGGCTCCGCAAGGTCATGCCGTGGACCTACCGCACCTTTGTGATCGGCACCCTCGCCCTGGTAGCAGTGCCGCCCTTCGCTGGGTTCTGGTCCAAGGACGAGATCCTGGCCAGCTCCCAGCAGCTCGGCGGCCCCGGTGGCTACAAGCTGATGCTGGTCATGGGTACCTTGGGTGCCGCGCTCACCGGCGCCTACATGACTCGGGCCATTTGGTTTGTCTTCTTCGGCGAACGCCGCGGCGCCTCGGCCACCCACGACATGCACGAGAACGGCCCCCGCATTGTGGTGCCGCTGGTCATCCTCGCCGGGCTGGCTTGCATCGCCGGCTTTGCCAACCTGCCCAACACCGGTTTCCTGAGCTGGGTGCCGGAGAGCGTTGCGCTGCGTTTCGAGCACTACGTTGAACCTACCGGCGCCTACTTCCCCAGCGCCGCCAACGCCTTCTCTCACCCCAAGTTCAACATCCTTCTGGCCCTGGTCTCCACCGGCGTTGGCCTGCTCGGCGTGCTGGGTGCGTACCTCTGGTTCTGGAAGGACCTGGGTCCGCACCGCCTCACCGAGCGCAACAAGATTGCCCGCGCCGGCTATGTCGTGCTGGAGAAGAAGTACGGCCTGGACATTCTCTACACCGATGTAATCGCCGGCGGCATCAAGGGCCCGATCGCCAAGGCCACCTACTGGTTCAACCAGAACGTTATTGACGGCGTGGTCAATCTGGTGGCCTCGACCGCACGGACCACGGGTGAATGGGTCTACAAGAACATCGACCAAGGCGTAGTCGACAATGTGGTGAAGGGCTCTGGCCTAGCGGCCGAGGGTTCTGGTGAGGTGCTGCGTAAGGCCCAGACCGGCAAGGTCCAGGCCTACGGCGCCTATTTGTTCCTGGGGGCCGCAGTGCTGGCCGCCATCTTCGTAGTGATCGCAAGCTGATGGAACGCAAGATGATGACGAGGGAGTTGCAACCGTGAAGGATCTGCTCAACGGCTGGGGGCCCACCGCCGCCGTGTTCCTGCCCCTGGTGGGAGCCGCGGTGCTCTTGGCGATCCCCAAGTCCGAGGAGACCCTCCAGAAGGTGGTGGCCCTGGCCTCCAGCCTGGCCGTCTTCTTCATTGGTGTCGCGCTCATGGTCGATTTCGACTACGACAAGTCAGCCAAGATGCAGTTCCTGGTGGACAAGACCTGGATCGAGATGATCAACAGCCGCTACATCATGGCGATCGATGGCATCTCGCTTCCGCTGATCGCCCTCACCGTGTTTGTGGTGCCGCTGGTGATCATTTACTCGTGGAATCATTTTCCCGAGCCGCACAATCCCAAGGCGTTCCTGGCGCTGATCTTGATTCTCGAGACCGGTATGGTCGGCACCTTCGTGGCGCAGGACCTGCTCTTGTTCTTCGTCTTCTTCGAGCTCGTGTTGCTCCCCATGTACTTCATGATCGGCGTGTTCGGCGGCGAGCAGCGAAAGTACGCCTCGCTCAAGTTCTTCCTCTATACGGCCTTTGGCTCGGCTCTCATGATCGTGTCGATCCTGGCCACGTACTTCCTGTCGCCCAAGGTCAACATCGACGGCCAGATGCTTCACACCTTCTCGATGATCGAACTCTCCCACTGGGCGGGTTCGGGCTTGGCCAAGGGCACGGCCATCTTGGTCTTCGGCGGCTTCTTCATGGGCTTTGGCATCAAGGTGCCCATGTTCCCGTTCCACACCTGGTTGCCCGACGCCCACACTCAGGCGCCAACTCAGGGTTCAGTCATCCTGGCCGCGGTGCTGCTCAAGCTCGGTACCTACGGCTTCGTCCGCATTGCCATCCCGATCCTGCCGATCGGCGCGGTGTGGTGGGCCCCGATCATTGGCGGGCTCGCCGTTATCGGCATCATCTACGGAGCCTTGGGCTGCTTGGCCCAGACCGACATGAAGCGCCTGATCGCCTTCTCCTCGGTGGCCCATATGGGTTACGTGATGTTGGGTATTTCCACCCTCACGTCGTTCGGGATCAATGCCGCCATCTTCGGCATGGTGGCCCACGGCCTCATCACCGGCATGCTCTTCTTCATCGCCGGTTCGGTAAAGGACCGGTTCCACACGCTGGAGATCAAGCGGCTCGGCGGCCTGCTCCTGCAGGCACCTCGCATGGGTTGGTTGCTGGCCTTCTCGTGTATGGCTTCGCTCGGACTGCCCGGCTTGGCCGGCTTCTGGGGCGAGTTCCCTGCCATCCTCTCGGCCTACAGCCCCGCCGACGGTCTGAATGTTGCCCTCTTCCGCTTCTTCATGGTGGTGGCCGCTATCGGCACCGTCTTTGCCGCTGGTTACCTCCTCTGGCTCCTCCAGCGTGTGGCCTTCGGTGAGCCCACCGAAGAGTTCAAGGACGAGCACATCCACGACATGCACCTCACCGACTACCTGGCGTGGTCGCCCATGATCGTGCTCATTGTGGTCCTCGGCATCTACCCAAACCTGATCTTCAAGGTCACTGACGGCGCCGTGATCCAGAGCCTGTCTCACATCGCGGGTCACTGATCATGTTGCCCTCGCTCCTGGCTGCTGCTTCCGGATTCACCCGGCCTGCCCTCGACTGGCACGCGTTCGCGCCCGAGGTGATCCTGGTGGTCACCTTGGTGGTGGCGCTGGCGGTCGACTTGGTTGCAGGGGAGCACAACAAGGGCCTGGTTGCCTCGGTATCGGGCATTGGCCTCTTGGCCGCCATGATCCCGCTGGTCACGCTGGCGCTCGACGACAGCTCCCGTGTCATGTTCGGCGGGGCCTACGTGGTGGACGACTTCGCCCTCGTCCTCAAGGGCCTGTTCCTGGTGGCCGGTTACCTCACCATCTTGTTGTCCACCAATGCGATTGCTGAGGGGGATTACCACGAGGGCGAGTACTACCTCATGCTCATCTCGTCGATCTTGGGCATGACGATCATGGCCTCGTCCCGAGACCTCATCTCAATCTTCATTGCGTTGGAAATGCTGTCGATCCCGGCTTACCTGCTCGCCTCGTGGCGCAAGCGCTCCAAGACCGGCATCGAAGGCGGCATGAAGTATTACCTGATGGGTGTGTTCGCCACCGCCGTCATGCTCTACGGCATGTCGCTCATCTACGGCGGCACCGGCTCCACCATCCTCACCGAGGTGGGGGCGTCGCTCGGTGGCTCCTTTGGCCACACGCCGGTTGCGGCCCTGGGGATTGTGTTTACCCTGGTGGGCTTTGGGTTCAAGGTCTCGGCCGTGCCCTTCCACAACTGGGCGCCCGATACCTACGAAGGTGCGCCCACGCCGGTCACTGCCTTCTTGTCCGTCGCCTCCAAGTCCGCGGGGTTCGTGGCCATATTGCAGCTGGTCTTCATTGGGTTCGGGGGCCAGAGCGACATCATTCGGCCGCTCATGTTCATCCTGGCCACACTCACCATGACGGTGGGCAATGTGATCGCCTTGCGCCAGACCAACATCGTGCGCCTGTTCGCTTACTCATCGGTGGCACAGGCCGGGTTCATCCTCGCCCCACTCTCGGTCATCTCGGCGGGCAACGCGGGATCCCGGGAACAGGTTTTGTCCTCAGTAGTGCTCTACCTGCTCGTGTATACCGTGGTGAACCTGGGGGCCTTTGCGGTGATCATCACGGTGAGCCGTCGGACGCAGTCAGGCGAGATCACCAGTTGGGGTGGCCTGTTCACTTACGCCCCGGCCCTGGCCGTTTGTATGGGGGTCTTCTTGTTCTCCCTCGGTGGTATTCCTCCGGCTGCGGGCTGGTTCGCCAAGGTCCTGTTGTTCAAAGCTGTCTTGAGCGCAGGTACAACTGGTGCCTATGCCATGGGCGTGATCATGGCCGTGAACTCGGTGATCAGCTTGGCCTATTACCTGGGCCTGATGCGCACGATGTTCATGGACGATGTGCCCGACGGGGATGTCACGCCGGTCAAGACGCCGGTTCCACTCTTTGCGGCGGTGGGCCTCACGGTGGTGGCCACCATGGTCTTGGGCATCGTTCCCGGCCTGGCGGCGGACTTGGCCAAGGGTGCAACCTTCGCCTTCCTTCCCGGTCGGTAGCCCCCACCCCGGGCCCGCGGCCTGGGGTGGAGTTGGATGGTGCAGGTGAACGAACTGGAAGCGGCGATCGTCGCTCACATCGGTGAACATGGGCCGATCGGCTTCGACGAGTACGTCGACCATGCGCTCTACGCCCCTGGCCTGGGGTTCTATGCCACTGGTGGTGGCGCGGGGCGGAGGCGAGATTTCCTGACCAGCCCAGAGGTTGGTCCCTTGTTCGGCCTCGTCGTGGCCCGGGCGCTCGATGCCTGGTGGGACCAGCTCGGCCAGCCCGACCCGTACCTCGTCGTCGAAGCTGGCGCGGGCCCAGGCACCCTCGCCCGTACGATCCTGGCGGCAGACCCTCGCTGCGCGACGGCGCTTCGCCTGGTCTTGGTGGAGCCGGCCGAGGGGCAATGGGCCACGCACCCCGCCAAGGTGACTAGCCGACGCGATCTGCCGGAGCCAGGGGAGTTGGGTGCTGGTCCCGTGGTAGTGCTGGCCAACGAATTGCTCGACAATCTGCCGTTTGGTCTGGTGGAGTTGGCCGACGGCGGCTGGTGCGAGGTGGGGGTGGGGGCAACTGGAGCGGACGGCGCGGACCAGCTCGGTCGCCTCGCCGAGGTGCTCATCCCGCTCGACGCGCGCCGTGCCGCGTGGTGTCGCGGCCAGGCAGGGCGTGAGGGAGAGGTCGGTACCCGCCTACCCGTGCAGGCTGAGGCGGCGGCCTGGCTCGATAGCGCACTCGGGCTGGCGGCGGGAGGTCGGGTCGTCGTGTTCGATTACGCCAGCACGACCAAGGCGATGGCCGGGCGGCCGTGGACGGATTGGGTCCGTACCTACGCCGACCATGCTCGCGGTGGTCACCCGCTGGCCGACCCCGGACGTTGCGACATCACGGTGGAGGTAGCCATCGACCAGCTCGCCACGGTTGCTACCCCAGACGTCGACCGGACCCAAGCCGAATTTCTTCGGGCCTACAGGCTGGAGGAGTTGGTTGCCGACGGGGTGGCGCGGTGGCGGGCTTTGGGTTCGGCGGGTGGCCTGCCCGCCATAGCGGGCCGAAGTCGGGTCCACGAGGCCGATGCCCTGACCGACCCGGCCGGGCTCGGCGCCTTTCGGGTGTTGGAATGGTCCACCCAGTCGTTCTCCTGGTGATTGTGTCGTCGGATTGCGACCCGGATCACCAGAAGAAGCACTTTGCGAGCGGTGATCCCACTACGGTCAGGGTGTGCTCCGCCGCCGTGTCCTCGCCCCTGCCGTCGCGTTTGCCCTGCTGGGTTCGCTGGCTGCCTGTAGTTCCAGCGATAGCGCGGGAACTCCACTCACCGCAACCAGTACAACGGCCAAACCGAACGACGTCGGGGCCGATGCGGCCTACCAGGGCGAGGGTCCGAACCAGGTCGGGACCACGACGTTCGCACTCGCCGATGGCCGCCGGGTGGTCGCTTGGTACCCCGCAGCCGACAGCGCCAAGGACCAGCCGAACGAGACCTTCGACATAGCGGGCCTCCTGTCGCCAGCCCTGCAAAGCCAGATCCCGGCAGACAAGCGTCCCCAGTACGAGATCAACGCCCACCCAGGGGCCGATCAGGCCAGCGGTGGCCCGTATCCGGTAGTGCTCTTTAGCCACGGTTTTGCGGGCTTCCCGGAACAGTCAGCGGACCTGGTCACACACCTGGCCTCGTGGGGTTTCGTGGTGGTTGCGCCTGATCATGTCGAGCGGAGCCTCAGCGGCCTGCTCGGGGTTGCCTCAAAGGGCGTGTCCAAGTTGGCCGACACAACGGTGCTCACCCAGTCGCTCGACGCGGCGATTGCCGATGCCAAGCGACCCGCTTCGCCCCTGCACGAACTTTTGGACCTGGACCATGTGGCCGTGACCGGCCACTCGGCCGGTGCTGGAGCGGCCTACCAGGAGGCATCGACCGATCCCCGGATCAAAGCCTTCATCTCCTATTCCGTTCGGCTTGGCGGCGGGGCGGATGGCAAGAAGACGCCCCTGCCGCCCGTACCCGAGATTCCCGGGATGGTCATGGCCGGCAGTGGCGACGGCATCATTCCCATTGCCGCAAGCCAGAAGGTCTTCACGGGCATGAAGACTCCCAAGTACTTCGTGAAAATCGAGGGTGCTGGTCACCTCGTGTTCTCCGATATCTGCCTGATTGGTCGTGACCAAGGCGGCCTGGTTGCGCTCATCAAACAGGTTGGGCTTCAGCTCCCTGCGAACTTCTTACGGCTGGCCAGCGATGGTTGCGAGAAGGGCGACCTGGACCCCGTCGAGGCCTTCCCGGCCATCGATCATCTCAGCGTGGCCTTTCTCCGGTCGACCTTTGGGATCGACAAGAAGCCAGTTGGTCTAGACCCCGCCGTCGCCAACTCCTTCACCACAGCCAAGATCACCCTCACCGCCGACCCTGGCTGACCGAGCCCTTTAGCGCGGTGGAAGGCCAGCAACCGGGGGCAGCGTGGACCACGGGAAGTTGATCCAACCACCTCCGGGCGGAGCTGAAGGCAAGGGAGGCGGGAATCCGAGCCGATACGTTTCGCTGAGAACGGGTCGCCGTTTGATCAGGCTGAGAAGCCAGTTGTGCCCGCTGGCGGCGAGGTTGGGTCCTTATCGAGGTCGAGGTCGCCCGGCAGGTGGGAGGTGTCGTTGAAGCGGCGGATCACCCACCGGTCGCCGGTCACCACCAGATGAGAGATCGAACCGTTGTCGCAGCCGGTGAACGCAAAGGGGGCCCTTCCGCCTGAGGCGTGGGCCATCAACTGGCCAATCACCCCACCGTGGCTGAACACGGCAACGCGCTGGTCTGGGTGGGCGGCCACGATGCGAGTAATGGCCTGGGTGGTCCGGGCCATGAGGTGTTCTTGGGACTCTGCTCCGGGGATCACATCCCATCGCCCCTCAGAAAAGAGGCGGGTCACGATTGGGTCGCCGGCGGCCACCTTCTGGCGAAAAAGGCCGCCTTCCCACTCGCCGAGGTGTACCTCCCGCAGGTCCGGTTCCACCAGGGGTGTCAGGCCGGTACAGGACGCGAGCGGGGCCGCCGTTTCGACGGTCCGGCGCAGGGTCGTGACGTAAATCGCGTCCAGTTTTTGGTCGGCCAGGCGGTCGGCCACCTGGCCCGCCTGGGTCCGGCCATCGGGGGCCAGTGCTGGGTCGCCATGTCCGTCCACGAGGGGGAACGGCTGGCCGGGTACCGCGGGCTCGGATTCGCCGTGGCGCACCAGAAAAATCTCCGTTGCCCCCGGTGGGCGACGAAACCGGTGTTGACGGTAGGGGGTCTCAGCCATGGGGTGGACCGTACTGGTCGTCGGCGGTGATCGGGACCCGGTCTTCCTTCTAGGGTGAGCCTATGAGCGACCCCACCAAGACGTCTGTCGTGACGATCGAGGACTACCTCCTCGAGGACCGAATGTTTCCCCCTTCGGAAGCGTTCAAACAGCAGTCATTGGTTGCGGGGACGTTCCTCTACGACGAAGCCGCTCGTGATTATGAAGGCTTCTGGGCCCGCCAAGCTGCGGAATTGGTCGACTGGTCCCAGGACTGGGAAACGATCCTGGATTGGCAGCTTCCCGTGGCCAAGTGGTTCGTGGGAGGCAAGCTCAACGTCTCGCAAAATTGCCTGGACCGGCACGTCGCTGCCGGGAACGGGGGGCGCGTTGCCTATCACTGGGAGGGCGAACCGGGCGATACCCGAGCCATCTCCTATGCCGCGTTGCTGGCCGAGGTCGAGCGTTTTGCCAATGTTTTAAAGGGCCTCGGAGTCCAAAAAGGCGACCGCGTGGCCATCTACCTTCCGATGATTCCCGAGTTACCCGTGTCCCTGCTGGCTTGCGCCCGGATCGGTGCTGCTCACTCCGTCGTCTTCGGCGGCTTCTCGGCAGACTCCCTGGCGGACCGGATCAACGACGCCGAGTGCAAGGTGCTGATCACCGCGGATGGCGGCTGGCGCCGGGGCAAGCCGGGCTTGCTCAAGCCCACGGCGGATCTTGCCGTCGCGGCTTCGCCCACCATCGAACATGTCGTGGTCGTCGATCGCATTGCGTCGTCGGGAGGCGATGCCCCGGTGGTCATGACCGAGGGACGTGACCACTGGTACCACGACCTCATGGCGAAGGCCGATGAGCACTGCCCACCCGAGGAGATGGACAGCGAGGACTTGCTCTTCCTGCTCTACACGTCGGGCACCACCGGCAAGCCCAAGGGAATCATGCATACCACCGGTGGCTATCTCACCCAGGTTGCCTTTACCCACAAATACGTGTTCGATCTGCATCCCGAAACAGATGTGTATTGGTGTACCGCCGATATTGGCTGGGTCACCGGGCACAGCTACATCGTCTACGGACCATTGGCCAACGGGGCAACCTCGGTCATGTACGAAGGCACGCCGGACACGCCCGCCAAGGACCGGTTTTGGGACTTGGTGGAGAAGTACAAGGTCTCGATTCTCTACACGGCGCCCACCGCCATCCGGACCTTCATGAAATGGGGTAACCAAGAGCCGGCCAAGCACGACCTCTCCTCGTTGAGGTTGCTTGGATCGGTCGGTGAACCGATCAACCCGGAGGCCTGGGTTTGGTACCGCGAGCACATTGGCGGTGGCCGGTGCCCGATCGTCGATACCTGGTGGCAGACCGAGACAGGCGCCATCATGATTTCTCCGCTCCCAGGGGCAACCACCACCAAGCCCGGCTCGGCCACGTTCACGCTCCCCGGTATCTACGCCGAACTGGTCGACGAGGAAGGCAAGCCCGTCTCGAAAGGGGGCGGGTACCTGACCCTGACCAAGCCGTGGCCGTCCATGTTGCGCGGTATCTGGGGGGATCCTGAGCGCTACCAGGACACCTATTGGAGCCGCTACGAAGGCCGGTACTTTGCCGGTGATGGCGCCAAGCTGGACGATGACGGCTTCCTCTGGGTGCTCGGTCGGGTGGATGATGTGATGAACATCTCCGGTCACCGGATTTCCGGCACTGAGGTGGAGAGTGCCCTGGTCGATAACCCCAAGGTGGCAGAAGCGGCCGTGGTGGGCGCTACCGACGACACCACCGGTCAGGCCATCGTCGCTTTCGTCACGCTGCGCAGTACCACGGAGGCCAGCCCCGAGGTGGGGGAAGAATTACGCCAGCACGTGGCCAAGAAAATCGGCGCGATCAGCCGGCCCAAGTTGATCATCTTTACCGATGATCTCCCCAAGACTCGTTCCGGCAAGATCATGCGCCGGCTGCTCAGAGACGTTGCCGAGGGCCGCGAGTTGGGCGACACCACCACCCTGGCTGACCCCGGGGTGGTCGAAGAGATTCGCAAGCGCGCCAGCCAAGCTGCCACTGACTGAGATGACGACGGCACTTCCCCGGCCCGCACCGGTCAACTGGCTCTGGCGCGCTGGACCCGTCGCGGGCGAGGCCGTGGTCTTCGATCTTGATGGCGTGTTGGCCGATGCTGCGGGCCGGCAGCACTACCTGGAATGGCCCGGCCGGAACTGGCGGGCCTTCTTCGAGGCCGTGGGCGAGGATCCCGTTATCGAGGAGGTCGGCACGCTGCTCCATGCGCTCAACGATCGCTTCGCGGTCGTTTTGCTCACCGCTCGGCCGATGTCTATCCAGCCTCATACCCACGATTGGCTCCTCCGTAACAACCTCCGGTGGGATCTCCTTGTTATGCGGGACCAGGGTGACTATGACTTGGCGGCCGAGTTCAAAGCGGGCACGGTCGATCAGCTCCGGGCCGCGGGCCTGGAGCCGGGCTTGGCGTTCGAAGATGATCAGCGCAACGTGGCCATGTTCCGCGAACGTGGTATCCCCTGCGTTTACATCCACTCGGGTTATTACGACTGATCGGCCCGGGGCCAGAACCGGCGCGGGCTCGTGTTCAGCGGTTGAACATCGCCTTGGCCACGATCTTGGTGAACGGTGAGCTCCGTTCGCGAAGCTCGGCCGCCTCCGGCGCGGACAGAGCAGACCACGGGCCGATCGATGCTGCGTCGGTGAGATCTTCGACCCGTGTTCGTGCCGCCCGGCCCTCGACGGTGAGGGTGAGTTCCCGCGTGAGGTATCCCTTCTCGCGAAGCCGTTCGTGGCCGGCTTCCCATTCGTCATCGTCCCAGCCGCGTGTTGCTTGGAGGAGAGATGCGGGCAGCGCGATGTCGCCACTGGCCAGGTGAGTGACGAGGGCTTCTACCGCGTCGAAGCCTTCCAGCGTGAGCGCGGCGACGTGGGCATCGCCTCGGTGTTCGCGTAGGAGGGTGATGGCGTGAAACAACTGCAGGTGGGCGGGCTCGGGCCAGTCCAGCCCGGCGTGGGCGGCGAAGATGGCCCGGCCCGCGGGGTCTCCGGCTTGGGCGGCCCGGCGGGCCAGGGTGGCTGACGCGGCCAGGTCCGGGTGGTTCACGTCGTCGCCGAGCATGCGGCGGAGGGTTTTGTCGGCCGCATCGAACCGGGCAGCCACCACCGCCTCGGGGGTGGTGATGGTCCACGCCTTGGGAAGAGCATCGTGCACCAGCTTCGGTTTGAAGTTGAAGAAGGTGGCGATCACTACCTCCGCGCCCACCGCGCCCATGGCTGCAGAGCGGGAGGCGAAGTAGCCGTCCTGACCGTCTAGGCCGAGGTCGGCGTAGTTGGACGTTGCTTCAGGGGCGAAGTAGATAAATGCGTGGAACGGTTCAAGGCGGCGCCAGAGCGTTCGGACAGTGGTGGAGTCGACCATGGCGGCACCCTAGAAGGGTGCTGGGCCATTCGCTTAACCGGCCTTTCGGGTGCCCTCGGTACCGTCTCTACCGATGATGAACAACGTCAAGACCGCAGCCATTCTCGCCGCCATCGGTGGGCTCATGATCTTGGCGGGTGGCGCGTATGGCGGCACGGGTGGGGCGGTCATCGGCATGATGATCGGTGTGGCTTTTGTGGGTGGCTCGTATTGGTTCAGCGACAAGTTGGCCATTAAGTCGGCCCGGGCCGTTGAAGTGACCGAGGCCCAGATGCCCCGATATTTCGCCATCGTCCGCGACCTCTGTGAGCGGGCGGACCTCCCGATGCCGCGGATCTATGTTGCACCGGACCCCCAACCAAATGCCTTTGCTACTGGCCGGGGACCTCACCATGCGGCCGTCTGCGTGAATCAGGGAATCCTCGACATTCTCTCGTGGGAAGAACTCCAAGGGGTGTTGGCGCACGAGATCAGCCATGTACGGAACCGAGACATCCTGATCAGTTCGGTCGCCGCGGCCATCGCCATGGGGATCACGCTGCTCGCTCGTATGGCGATGTGGGCAGGGATGTTCGGCGGTGGTGGCCGTGACCGAAATGACGGTGTCTTGGGCACGCTTGCGCTCGCCATCCTTGCGCCGATCGCGGCGACGTTTCTGCAGATGGCGTTGAGCCGGAACCGTGAATACGAAGCGGACCGCCGGGGGGCCAAGTTGCTCGGCACGGGTGAACCGCTGGCGAGCGCACTCGAGAAGTTGGATCGGGGAGTGCGGCTCGTCCCCGCGACGGTGAACCCCGCTCAGGCCACTGCCTATATCGCTAACCCCTTCGCCGGGCAGCGGTCACCGTTCGCCAAGTTCACCGCCAGCCACCCGCCGATGGAGGATCGCGTTGCCCGGCTCCGGTCAGGCGAATGGCAGCACTGAGCTGCACTGCTGACCGGTGAGTGTGGTCAGTCGCGGAAGTTGTTGAACTGAAGTGGCACGCCGAAATCCTCTTCTTTGAGCGCAGAGATCACGCCCTGCAGGTCGTCGCGCTTCTTGCCGTTGACCCGGAGTGATTCGCCTTGGGTCTGAGATTGGATGCCCTTGAGGCCGAGGGC
>JANXNS010000015.1 GCA_025353965.1 Aquihabitans sp. | reverse complement strand
CCGCCAGAAGCGCCTCTCGCTCCAAGAAGCAGAAGAGCTGTCGCAGCAAGAGTTCAAGGCCTCCGTGCTCGGCGCCTACGAGCGAGGCGAGCGGGCCATCTCCGTCCCCCGCCTCCAGCGCCTCGCCCGGGTCTACCAAGTCCCGGTAGATCAACTTCTGCCCCGCGGAACCGAAGACTCCCGTGACGGCGCCTACCTGGACCTCACCCAGTCATCCATGCCCGCCCCTCGCAAGGTCGTGATCGACCTCGCCCGCCTGGACGACATCACCGGCACTACCGGCGAGATGCTCCGTCGCTACGTGGCCATGATCCAGGTCCAGCGCCAGGACTTCAACGGCCGGGTGCTCACCATCCGCCGCGATGATCTCCGCGCCATTGCCTGCGTCCTAGACACGCCGACCGATCACGCCAGCGAACGGCTCGAGGAGCTCGGCATCCTGTTCCGGGGAACCCCCGTGTTGGATTCCAGCCACTGACTCACCCGGCCCATCTCACCCGGCAGGCAAAACCAGGCCAGCCCGCATGGCCGCCAACACCACCCCCGCAGCAATAGCCGCGGTTTCGGCGCGCAGCACACCCTCGCTCAGCCCAATGACAGGCACGTCCGCCGCCAACTCGTCTGAGTCCCAACCCCCTTCAGGGCCGGTAAGGATCAGCGGGAAGGCCAGCGACGGCGGGCCCCCACACCGGTCGGCTCGACACGCTCCCGGCTGGCCCGACACCTCGCCAAACGAGGCGACGGGACAGATCTCGGGCAACCACGGCCGCCGACTCTGCATGGCTGCCTCACGAGCCACCCGCTCCAACCGGGCCTGGCCAGTGGCCGAACGGGCGCCATCCCAACGCACCACAGATCGGGCCGCCACAAAGGGCCGGATCTGATCGACCCCAAGCTCGGTGAGTTTCTGCACGGCGAGTTCCGGCTTGGACCCTTTCACCAAGGCGAAACCCACCGCTATGGCCAGGGTCGGACGCGGCTGGAAGACCACGTCGCCCGCAAGCTCCGGCTGCTGATTGGCGAATCGGGCGGCTACCCAGCGGCCGACACCATCGCCCAACACCAGCGGATCACCAGAGCGAAGCCGTCGGGCTTTGGCCAGATGGTGATAGTCCTCGTCAGCCAGGACCGGCGCAGCCAAGTCGGCCACGAACACGAACGGGCCGCCATCGGACGGCACCATTAGGAGAAGGCCGACTTGATTCGCGAGAGGAAGCCCTGCTCAGCCGAGGCAACATCCTCCCCACGATGGGCAGCAACGCCGCGGAGCGCGTCCTCCACCTCGGGGTCCAGGTCAGTCGGGGTGTCCACCAACACCTGCACCAGAATGTCGCCTCGGCCTCGACCCCGAACATGGGGGACGCCCCGGCCCCGAAGCCTGAAAATTTTGCCAGTTTGCGTACCCCGTGGGATCACCAAATCCTCGGCCCCATCGAGCGTCTCGAACTCCAGCACGGCACCGAGCGCAGCCTGGGTCATGGGCACATGCAACTGATTGATGAGGTCGACGCCCTCACGGCTGAAACGATCATGCGGGCGCGCCCGCACCTGCACGTAGAGATCTCCCTTGCCCCCACCGCGGGGACCGACGGCGCCGAACCCGGTGAGGCGAAGGGTGGAACCGGTGTCTACGCCGGCGGGGATATCCACGGTGTAGGTCTTGTCGGTGATCTCGCGACCTTCGCCCTTACAGGTCTCGCAGGGGTCAGCGATGACCTCGCCCGCTCCCCGGCAGACCGGACAAGCCACCGCCGTGACCATCTGGCCCAAGATCGACTGCCGGACCTGGCGGACCTGGCCCGCACCACCGCATTGGGCACAGCGCTCGGCCTGGGACCCTGGCTTGGCCCCCGTTGCCTCACACGTCTCGCACGGCACCGCGGTGCGAACCGTGACTTCCTCGGTCGTACCAAAAACGGCACCCTCAAAAGTGACCTCTACCGCGACCTCAAGATCGGGCCCGGCCGCGGGGCCGGACCGACCACCACCACCACCACCACCGTTGAAGAAGGCATCGAAGATGTCACCAAAGCCACCGCCGCCACGGCCGCCGAACCCGAAGGGATCGCCACCACCACCGCGTGGACCGTCGGCCCCAAAGCGGTCGTAGTGTGCTCGCTTGTCGGCATCGCTCAACACCTCATAGGCGTTGGCGACCTCCTTGAACCGGGCCTCCGCCTCGGCATCGCCGGGGTTGTTGTCCGGGTGATAGCGGCGCGCCGCAACCCGGTACGCCCGTTTGATTTCGCCGGTATCGGCGTCTCGCTCGACCTCGAGCAACTCGTAGTAATCGGTGGACACTGGTGGTCTTCTCAGCCTTCGCTCAAGCGGCGCCCGAGCCGCTGGCCAACTACGGCCACCGCGGCGAGCGCCTGGGGGTAATTCATGCGGGTGGGGCCGAGCACACCAACGGTGCCGACCCGTTCTCCGTCGACCGTGTAAGGCGCAACCACGAGGGCGCAGTCCGCCAAGGGCTGCATGCCGGTCTCGCTGCCGATGGCCACGTTCAGCCCGCGGTCGACCACGTCACGCAGTAGCGACACGACAACCAGTTGCTGCTCAAGGATGGTCAGCACCGATCGCACCGTCTCGACCGCATCGAACGAGGCCGCCATCCGGGAGGCGCCATTCACGTAGACGTGGTCGGCATCGTCTTGGCCCGTGGCGACCAGAACGGCCCGCACCCGCGACAGAACGACGTCGACCGTTGCCTCGCCGGAGAGCGGCGCCGTGGCCAACCAGGCCAACGGGTGCCCAATACCCTGCGCGCTCAAATGGGCGGTGGCGCGCAGCCAGAGCGCATCGTCCACATCCTCGGCTAGGTCGATGGTGCGCTTCTCGACACCGCCACTGCCCAGAACGGCCACCAGCAGGGCTACCCGTGGGGTCAGGCCCACCAACTGGACCGACCGGACCTTGCCTGCTTCGTGGGGTGGGCCGATGATGACGGCGGCGTAGTCCGTTAGCCCGGTGAGTAGCCGGGTGGTGTCGGCCAGCATTTGCTCGATTTCGCCATGGGCCCGGTCAAAAAAGGCCCGCACCTGCAAGGTAGACGCCCGATCCAGCGAAGGCTGCGCCAATGCATCGACGAAGTACCGGTACCCCTTCTCGGTGGGGATACGACCAGCGGAGGTATGGGGCTGCGCCAAGAACCCCTCGGTCTCGAGCGCGGCCATCTCGTTGCGTACCGTGGCGGACGAAACACTGATCCCAGGCGCGTTGACCACATGACCCGAGCCAACGGGTTGGGCGGTCTGGATGTATTCCTCCACTACGGCACGGAGGATCGACGCCTTGCGTTCGTCGAGCATGGCCACCTCTCGGGAGATCGTTGGCACTCGATCCTACCGAGTGCCAGCGCGAGATCCGGGCTACCGCCGCTGGTAACGGGCCAACGCGTCCTCACGTTCGGCCTTGTGGTCCACGATCGGCGACGGATACTGCCCTGTTCCATCGCTGAACAGGTCGGCCTCGGCCTGCTTCCAAGGCTCGTGGACGGCCTTGCCCGCGATGGCGCGAAGTTCCGGCACATAGCGCCGCACGTAGTCGCCGTGCGGATCGAAACGCTGGCCCTGGGCCGTGGGGTTGAAGATGCGAAAGAAGGGGGCGGCATCGGTCCCCGTGCCTGCGGTCCACTGCCAGCCGTGGTTGTTCGACGCCAGATCGCCGTCCACCAGCTGCCGCATGAACCAGCGGGCCCCCCGGGTCCACTCAAGATGAAGGTCCTTGACCAAGAACGAAGCCGTGATCATCCGCACCCGGTTGTGCATCCAGCCTTCGGCCAAGAGTTGGCGCATCCCCGCGTCGACGATGGGGTACCCGGTGCGGCCTTGGCACCACGCCGCGAAACGATCGTCGGCTCGCGCCCCGGTATCCCACTCGATGCCATTCATGGCCACCGAATAGTTCTGCCGGGCCGTCTCTGGCCGGTGATAGAGGACGTCGGCGTAGAAGTCCCGCCAACACAACTCGCCGGACCACGTGTGGGCACCGGCCCCTCGCCCAAGCCTGGCCAACAGCTGACGGGGATGCACGGTCCCGTACTTCAGATGCGGCGACAGGCGACTGGTGAGATCCAGATCCGGCCGGTTGCGATCGTCGGTGTAACCATCGACGTGACCAGCCAGGAACTCATCGGCCAGGCGGGCCGCTTCCGCCTCGCCCGCGGCGGGGAGCCCGCCGGTTGCTTCTGGCCCGGAACCCGTCGGTCGGCCTGCCCACTCGGGGCCCGGACGGGCCAGCCAGCTCACTGACCCCGATGCCGGGGCGCGAATCGGCTCATCCCAGCCATGATCGCGCCACTGGCGCGAGAACGGGGTGAACACCTTGAACGGGGTACCACCCCCGGTAAAGAGCGTGTCCGGTGGGACGGCATACGGGCTGCCCACCCGTTCGAGCGTCCGCCCGGCGGCCACCAACGGGGCCTCGACGGCGAGATCGCGCCGGACGCCATACGGGCCAAAGTCCTCGGCCACATAGACGGCAGTGGCTTCCACTTCCTCGGCCAACCGGGGCAGAACCAGTTGTGGGTCGCCTTCGCGTTCCCACAGCCGACCACCTAGATCCGCGTCGAGCGCATCGAGACAACCGTGCAAGAAGACCACCCGGTTGGCTCCCGACGGCCGCAGCAGGGCGGGGTCGTGCACGAACGCCGCGATCACTCGGCCGTGCCCCTCAGCCGCCGCCTGCAGCGCCGGGTTGTCGGCCAATCGCAGGTCACGTCGGAACCAGACGATGGCGGTCGTGTCATCCACCAGGGGTCAGTCGTCCAGCTTGAGGGCGGACACGAAGGCTTCCTGCGGAACTTCTACCCGCCCGATGTTCTTCATCTTCTTCTTGCCCTCCTTCTGCTTCTCCAAGAGCTTGCGCTTGCGCGTGATGTCGCCGCCGTAGCACTTGGCCAGTACATCTTTACGCTTGGCCTTGACCGTCTGGCGGGCGATGATCCGCCCGCCCACCGCGGCCTGGATCGGCACATCGAACATCTGCCGAGGAATCAGTTCCTTGAGCTTCTCGCACATCTTTCGGCCGTATTCGTCGGACTTATCGCGGTGGATGACCATGGAGAAAGCATCTACCGGCACCGAGTTGAGCAGCACATCTACCCGGACCAGATTGGAGACCTTGTAGCCAGCCGCCTCGTAATCCAGGCTGGCGTAGCCCTGCGTGCGGCTCTTGAGTTGGTCGAAGAAGTCCGTGACCACCTCGGCCAGCGGCACCTTGTATTTGAGCTCAACCCGCTCGGGCGAGAGGTACTCCAGCTTGTCCATCTCGCCCCGTCGGTTTTGGCAGAGATCCATGATCGTGCCGGTGTAGTCCGACGGGGTGAGGATCGTGACGTCGAACCAGGGCTCCTCGATGTTGTCGATCTCGGTGGTGGGCGGCATTTCCGAGGGATTGTCGACCTCCATGACCGTGCCATCGGTCTTGTTCACCAGGTAAGCAACGCTCGGGGCGGTGGCGATAAGGCTGAGGTCGAACTCGCGCTCCAGGCGCTCCCGCACGATCTCCATATGCAGCAGCCCCAAGAACCCGCAGCGAAAGCCAAACCCAAGGGCGCCCGATGTCTCCGGTTCAAAGGTGACGCTCGCGTCGCTGAGGCGCATTTTGTCGAGCGCCTCACGAAGGTCGGGGAACTGATCGCCATCGATCGGGTAGATACCGCAGAACACCATGGGCTTCGGATCGCGGTACCCATCTAGCGGTTCGGGTGCAGGGTGGCGAGCGGTGGTGACGGTCTCGCCCGACCGGGCCTCGGCCACATCCTTGATGCCGGCAATGAGGTAGCCGGTCTCCCCGGGGCCCAGCTCCTTGACCGGCGTAGGAACGGGGTTGCGGACTCCGATCTCGTCGGCCTCATAGACCACGCCTGCCTGCATAAAGCGCAGTTTCTCGCCGGTCCGCATGGTGCCGTTCATCACCCGGACCGACGACACCACCCCGCGGAACTGGTCGAAGTGTGAGTCGAAAATGAGGGCCTGGAGCGGTTCGTCGGGATCGCCTTCCGGGGCTGGGATGCGAGCGATCACGGCATCGAGCAATTCCGGCACGCCTTCGCCGGTCTTGGCGCTGATGCGCAAAATCTCGTTGGCCGGAATACCAAGGATGTTCTCGATCTCCGCGGCGTACAGATCAGGATCGGCGGCGGGCAGATCGATCTTGTTCAGGCAAGCAACGATCTCAAGATCGTTCTCCAACGCCAGGTAACAGTTGGCCAACGTCTGAGCCTCGATGCCCTGGGCGGCATCGACGAGCAAAATCACGCCCTCGCACGCGGCCAGCGACCGGCTGACCTCGTAGCCAAAGTCCACGTGGCCGGGCGTATCGATCAAGTTCAGGACGTAACCCTTGAAGTTCACTCGGACGGACTGGAGCTTGATGGTGATGCCCCGCTCCCGCTCGATGTCCATGGAATCGAGGTACTGGGCCCGCATGTCCCGGGCACTCACCGCACCGGTGACCTCAAGGATGCGATCGCTGAGCGTGGTCTTGCCGTGGTCGATGTGCGCAATGACGCTGAGCGAGCGGATCTTGGAGCGGTCCATGGTGACCGACGACGCTACCAACCGACCCTGCGCTCCCCCGCACCCAGAGGTCGGTGTGACACGGAGGGGCTGCGACCACTAGGTTTCAACCGCTTTCAAACGAACCTGCATGGAGCCTGTAACACCGTGGCCAACATTAAGAGCCAAATCAAACGCAACCGTCAGAACGAGAAGCGTCGCCTTGCCAACAAGGCCGTGCGTTCCGAGCTGCGTACCCGGGTCAAGGGGGCGCTTGTCGCCGCCGAGACCGGTGCCGAGAACGCCGAGGTGGCGGCCGGTATCGCCATGAAGCGGATCGACAAGGCCGCCAACAAGGGCGTCATCCACAAGAATGCTGCGGCCCGCCGCAAGTCACGGCTGGCCAAGCGCCTCGCCGCAGCTGCCGCTACCGCCTAGTTCGCGACAGCGCGGCCAGGCGGGCAGTCAGGACTTCCATCACCAACTCGCCCGGCCATGCCCGAGCGCCGCGGAGATCCTGATCGGCGGCGGCCACCAACTGCACGGCCCGACGCACCCCCGGTCCTCCAAGACGCTTCGACTGGTTCAGCGCCTTCTTGGCCGGGAAGGTCGATCCCTTCATACCGAGCACTTGGGCTGCTTCGGTCTCACCCCGCACGCCGGCACCGTCGAGCCGCAACATCCGGGTGTAGTGGCTCTGGATTGTGGCCATGATGGCCAGCGGATGACGGTCCCCGCCCACCATCATCCGACGCAAGAGTTCCAGCGACTTGGCCACATCGCCGCCGTCGATGGCATCGGTGAGGTCCCATGGCGGTACGCCCCCGGCCGGACCGAGGAGCGGCTCGATTTCTCTCAGGCCCAGCGGCGCGCCGGGTCCAAATGAACCCTTCAACAGCTCGATCAGGCCGATCAAGGCGCCTGCGTCCTCGCCCAAACTGGTAACGATCTTGTCGCGGGCGGCCCCGTCCACCTCGAGGCCAGCAGCCTTGAGTTGGTCCGCCACCCAGGGGGCCAGGCCCTTTCCGGACGGCGCGTCAGTGTCGACCACCTCGCCGCCTGCGCCCGTGACAGCCTTGGTGAGGTTGGGTGGCAGGCGTGGGGTCTTGGTGGCGGGCTCGCCCGATTCCACCGCGCTTACCGCCTTCTCCCAGACCAGGACCAGACTGGTGCTGAGCAGGGGATCTTCGAGATATGCGACCAACTCCTTGACCTCGTCGGCCTTGGAGAACCGGGCCAACTTTCGGATCACCACAATGCGGCGATCCGTGAGAAACGGAATCGTTTGCGCGGCATCTATGGCCGCGCCGAGCTTGACGGTATCGAGATCGAACTCGTCCACCAGCAGCGAACGATCGTCGGCGCCCACCAACTGTTCCAGCAGGTTCGACAACGCTTCGCCCCGCAAGACATCGTCGTTGCCTTTCACCAAATGGGCGGGCACGGTCACGGCCGGACCCCCTTGTCGGTGGTGCTTCCGGCCCGCGAGAGCGCTTCCACAACCGTGCGGACCCGTCGGAACCGGGCCGGATCGGCGCCACGTACCAGGCATACGCCAGCCGACAGCACCTGCGTCAGCAGACCAATCTCTGCGCCGGCGGTGTCGACCGACATGGCGGCCCCAACCAGCAGCCCGTCGTTCATGACCTCGGCGACCCACTCTGCGGTGATGGGCGGGACCGATGACCCGACGGGCACCTCGATCACCACCGAGCCCACCGCACCCGGTCCGCGACTGGCCAGTTCGGTGAGCCTGGCCGAAAGATCACGGCCGGCTCGACGAGCCTCCTCCGGCTGGCCCGCGACGACGACCGCGGTACCGCTGGCGGCCGCAGCGGCAACCGCTGGCTCTCTGGCCAAGCCCGGTTGGACGTGCAACAGCGATACGCCCGCAGCAACAGCGGCCTCCACACCCCCGGCCGTGAACACGCTGACCCCGAGTACGTGGCCGGGATCCGGCCTGTCCGGGTCGAGGTCAGTCAGATCGAGCAACTCAATGTCTCCCAATGGTCCGAGCAAAAGTGCTCGGCCCCCCAGGTACACGTGAGGAATCGACTGCTGCACGGCCACCGCCGGACCTTATCGGTCGCCCCTCCAACGCCGCGCCGCCATGTTCAGGGGCTGGGCCCGGCGTGATTGATGCCTGTTGCGCAGCCTCGCTTCACGATGGACAACTCCGCTACCCATGCAGCCGCCAACAGGTAGGGCATTGATCTCGCCATGCGGGCGGTCTTCAATCCGCGACCGGCCGCCGCCCGGGACATGCCCGTCCGGTCAGCCAGCTGACCTCCGGAAAAGGGGGACGAGGGTCAGGGCGGCTCCGCGGTGATCAACGGTGGAGAGGTTGCCGTGTCGACCACTAGGCCACCGATGACGAGGTAGACGGGTGGTGACCCATCGAGCGGCATGACACGGCCCACCGGCCATCGGTGACGAAGGGCCTCGAGCACTGCGGGGGCCGGTTGCCGCGGCGCGAGAAGGACGTCGATGCGGCGAACCCCCGCCCGCCGAAGCGCTTCAAGTAGCACGCGGGGCGAAACAACACCGTCGAGGACCATGACCGTTGCTCTACTCGATCGGTAGAGGGTCACCCCCTCAGCCGGGCTCACCCTCAGCGGCGGCGACCGAAGCCCCACCCCCGGGGCCACCACGGTGGCCACGGCCACGGCTCCTGCCAGCCAGCGAGCAGCCCACCAACGATCCCGCCCTGGGCCACCCAAAGGCTGGTCAGCCTCCTCCTCAAGGGCAACCACGGGTCGCCGTCGAGCGGTATGACCCACCACGGCCGCCGCGACCAGCAGGATCAGGCCACGGGCCCGGAACTCCCCGAGCGGTACCGCCGCGGCGACGCGGGCCACCCCCGCCACCCACCAAATCAAGATCTGAGTGGGCATGTGCGCCACTCGAGCCACGCCCGGGCCCCCCAGCCCAGCGATAATTCCTGCTGGCAAGCCCCACGTGGTGACCAGCCCCGCAACCGGAACGGCCAACACGTTGGCGGGGATCGAAACAACCGGGATGCCGCCGAACCGGGGAACCAGCACCGGGGCAACACCAAGTTGGGCCGCCAACGACACCCCCAGCGCTTCCCGCCACCACATGGGGCCGCGGATGTGCGAAACCAAGGTCGGTCCCAACATAGCGATACCTAGTGATGCCCCCACGGAGAGTTGAAAACCCACGGATTGAACGAGCAAGGGATCCACCAAGACCAGGCCGCTGACGGCCAAGGCCAGGACCCGCAAGGACCCTGCTGGCCGCCCCGCCAGGGCCGCCGTCACGGCCAATGCGGCCATAGCCGAGGCGCGGAGCACCGACGGCTCGAACCGGGCCAGGATCCCGAATCCGCCAATCACCACCAACGTGACCGCCCACCGGCTCCCCAACCGCAAGCGACTCGTCAACGGGGAGAACAGCACCAACACGAAGGCCACGTTTTGCCCGGAAACGACCAGTAAATGGGTCAGCCCGGCACCGCGAAAGTCGTCGATCACGGCGGGCGGCTGATCCCAATCATCACCCAGGACGAAACCGCCGTAGAGCGATCGGCTCTCGGCTAGCAGGACCGCAGCACCACGCGCCAGTAGCCGTCGGAATCGGTTGGCCGCCTGCCAGGGGGCGGTGCCGCCATTCACCCGCTCCGCCTGTTCCACACTCAGCCGCCCAACGACATGGCGCGGCACCAGCCAGGGGGCATGCGAAAGCGGCGGACCCACCCGGCCAGAAACCAGCAACCGCTCGCCCGCCAGGCTCCCCGCAACCGCCCCAGCCGCGCCACCGGTTGCATCCATCTGGAGATGGCGCTCCCCAACGCGCACGTCGACCTGCGCGCCATACGGGGTGAGTGACGGATCGGCCAGCAACACGACGGTGCCGGCATAATCCCCTGGAGCAGCAGGGTCGAGCCCATCGATGGCCCGCTGGCCAAGCGAGGCCGCCAGGACGAAGCCAGCCAGAACCAAGAGCACCGGGCGGCGGACCACCAGACAGAGGGCAACGACCAGGACGCCAACTGGTAGCGGCACGGGGCCATGCCACCAGGCCCCAGCGGCAACGGCAACGGCCACCGCCACCGCACCCCAGTCGGACAGCGAGGACCTGGGCTGATCCGCCGCCGGAATCCGACCCGGCCCCACCTCGGCGGTAAGGCCAGTCAGCTCAGGCAGCTCGGTGGCGGTCACACCTTGGCCAAGGACCGAATTTGTTCCAGCTTGGCGTCCCCAATGCCTCGTACCTCGAGGAGGTCATCCACCGACGAAAACGGTCCGTGTTGGTCCCGGTAACGGAGAATGGCAGCCGCGGTTGCCGGCCCTACGCCGGGCAGCGTGTCTAGTTGTTCTGCCGTCGCCGTATTGAGATCGACGATGACCGGCGCCGCGGGCACCGACGATGACCGGCCCCCTGGTGACGAGGCCGGACCCACCGCCGATCCCCCACCACCGGCACCAGCGACGACGGCAGGAGGCTCAACCTCGCCGCGACGCGGGACCCAGACCCGCTCCCCATCGACCACGGGAGCGGCCAGGTTCACCCGGTCAGGATCCGCATCCGACGCCAGCCCACCGGCGGACCGAACGAGGTCGTCCACCCGGCCACCGGCAGCCAAGCGATACACCCCGGGATGGGCAACGGCTCCCGAAGCCTGTACCACCAGCTCGACCGAGGAGGTCGAGGTAGTGGACCCAGCAGCGCTGGACCCGACTGCAGATGTACCACCCGACGACACCGATGCCGAGGCGGCCCCTGCCCTCGGCAACGTCGATTCAATCGGCGGGACCGGTGGACGCAGCAGCCACCATCCCACGCCGCCCAGAAGCACGGTGCCTACCACCAGCAAAACCAACCGTTTGGGCGAGGCAGGCAGACGATGCCGGTAGGACTCGAACCAGTCGGCGAACGACCCCGGCGGCAGC
>JANXNS010000231.1 GCA_025353965.1 Aquihabitans sp. | reverse complement strand
GGCGCGACACCAGCGGCGGCCCGCCGGTGGACGTCACTGCGGAGGTCGGCGGGGAGGTACAGGAAGAGGGCGGCGGCGAGGTCGAAGCAGTCGGACTTCAGCATGTCGTCGGCGCACACCGTCACCACCTCGACGTCCGCGCTGGCGCCAACTGAGCGGCCTTGCCCAGCCCGACGTCGGAGAAGTCGACCGCCGTCACCTGCCACCCGTGCTGGGCGAGCCACACCGCGTCGCGGCCCTCGCCGGCGCCAAGGTCCACCGACCTACCGGATGCAAGCGCGCTGGTCCCGGCCACCAGGAACAGGTTGCGTTCAGTTGCCCACACCAGCTCGGTGGTGTCGTAGCGCTCGTTCCAACCGGCGGCGTCCACGGTCAGGCCGAGCTGACGCCGAGGGTGACGTGCTTGGCGGCCGCCGCCCACTCGTCGTCGATGACCACGACGGCGCGGCCCGCCCGGTCGAGAAGCGACGCCGCGATCGAGGCCCGATAGCCGGACGCGCAGTGGACCCACAACTCGCCGTCGGGAATCTCGTCGATTCGGGCTTCGAGATCGTGAAGCGGGATGTGCACGGCGCCACCGATGCGGCCCTCGGCCCACTCGTCATCTCGGCGCACGTCGAGCACCACCACACCGTCCTCGTCGCGGGCGTCGACCAGCTCGGCAAAGGTCGCCGTCCGGTAGGAGCGCAGCTCCCCGCCGGTGGACCAGGCGTCGATGCCGCCGTCGGCTGCGCCGGCGGGACGGTCGATGCCGATGCGGACCATCTGACGTTGCCCCTCGGCGACCTGCTCGGCAGTGTCACCGACCAGAGTCACCGGTGTCCCCCATCGCAGCACCCAGCCGAGATAGGTGGCGAAGGAGTCGCCGACCTCGAGGTTGACGGTGCCGGCGAGGTGGCCGCGGGCGAAGGCGGTGCGGGTCCGCAGGTCGACGACCCATTCGCCGGCGTGGATGCGGCGGCGGATCTCGACGGGGTCGACCGGCTCGGGCGCCGACAGGTCGACATCGGCCGGGCCAGCCCGGTTGATGGGCGCCATGTGCGCGTGATAGCGGGGGTAGGCGATCAGCCCGCTCAGCAACTTCTCGACGAAGGCGTCCTCGTCATCGATGGTCAACGCCAGGTTCGACTGGCGCTCGTGGCCGATCGTGCTGGCCTCCGAACCCGACGACGACGCCGAGGAACAGAAGCTCCCGAACCCGTGCGTCGGGTGCACCTCGACCTCGCCCGGCAGTTCGTCCGACAGGCGGCGCACCGACTGGAACTGGGCCCGGGTCAGATCCTCGGTCGCTTCCGCGCTGATGAGGTCGGTGCGCCCGACGGTGCCGAACAGCATCGACCCACCCGTGAACGCCGCAACCGGCTGGCCGTCCTCGACCACCACGTAAGAGAGGTGGGTCGGCGTGTGGCCCGGAGTGTGCGCAGCCCGGACCACCAGATCGCCGACGGTGAACTCATCGCCGTCACAAGCCCCGATGTGGTCATAGGCCACGTCGTCGTCAGCCGCCAACACATAGGCGGCGCCGGCTCGACGGGCGAGCTCCAATCCACCGGTCACGTAATCGTTGTGGAGGTGCGTTTCAAACACGTGAGACAAGCGCACACCCCGCCGGGCCAAGACAGCTTCGACGCGGTCGATGTGGCGCTGAGGGTCGATGACCGCCGCTTCATCGCCGGACACCAGGACGTAGCTGCGGTCGCCCAATGCCGGGGTCTCGATCGTGATGATCTCCATTGCTTTCCTCTCCATCACGCCACGTCGCCAGGAGCGCCGTCGTCACGCACAGCCGGCAAGCCCGCCGACGCCCAAGCCGTCATACCACCAGCGACATTGCGGACCTCGATCCCGGCTTCGGCCAGCAGCACCGCGCCCTTCTCGCGCAGACCAGCTGCGTCCTGCGGGGAAACTTCGTCGAGCGTCGGACCCTGGGGCACCGTGTCTCTCCTTGATAGGAACGGTCCGTACGATGCCATACCCCCTAGGGTATAGTCCAGAACGGTGGATCGCATCTCCGGCGAATTCACGGACAACCATGGGAATTTCTCCCGCCGTACCGTTCGTTGAAGGAACATCATGGAACTGCCCGAACCAACCATCGATGACCTGCTCAAGCGGCTGCGCCGCATCGAGGGTCAGATCCGCGGCATCCAGCAGATGCTCGTCGACGGCCGCGAATGCCGGGACGTCGTCACGCAGATCTCCGCTGCCAGCAAGGCCTTGGATCAAGCCGGCTTCAAGCTCGTCGCTTCGGGGCTCACGTATTGCTTGAACGACCCCAAACGGGCCGCCGAAGAGGGCTACGACATCAACAATGTCCAGAAGATGTTCATGAAGCTCGCCTAAGGACTTGAGCGGATAGGCGCCTGCTCCGAGAGCACGAACGCGAAGGCCATCGTCATTGCAGCCAACATCTTCTTCATCTCAGCACTCGTTGTCGGGTCGGTCTACCGCCCAGGATCTACGTCGACCGAACCATGAGCATCCGGGCGAATGCGGATTCGGGGCAGTGTCGTGTGCGCGGCGTGCTGCCGATCCCATGCTCATGCCCAATTCGGCCGGGGCTTTGACGGGTGCTCGTCGGGTCGGATTCTCAGCTGTCCGACGAGTCAACTGACCTTCGGGCTGGCCACTCGAAGGCCACGCTCTTAGGCTGCCGCCGTACCGCGAACCCGCAGGTCAGGGACTTGCGCCGAATCACGCCAGGGCGACGAAGGCCCGGCGGACTGCAGAAAAAACTGTAGAAGGCACCCTCGAAAGCAGAAGGCCCCACTCCGGGGAGTAGGGCCTGACCTGCATTTTTCGCCTTGTTAGATGGTGGCGGGGCAGGATTTGAACCTGCGACCTTCGGGTTATGAGCGAGATGGTCAGGGGGCCAGCCCATCCCGTCCTGTACCTCGCAGTACCTCTGAGCTGGGCTTTCGGGCACTGGCCTTACCGGCCCGCACCTGCCCGTGTGCCTCCGTACCGGGTCGCACTGTAGAAGAAACTGTAGAAACCGGCGTGGCCTGAGACCGCCTCGAAAAAGGCAATACCCCGGGCGCATGCCACGAGGGCATTAGCGGCACCGGGGAATTACACGCAGGTTACCCTGAGCCGTCGTGGCCTTCAACCCCCAATTCGAGCGCGCCGTCAGCACGGCGCGCCTCGGGACCTACCGGGCGCTCGCTCGCGACGATGACCACGCCTGGGCCCTGTACCGCTGGAACATCGAACTCACCGCTGCGCTTACACCGCTCGCCTGCGACGTCGAGATCACCCTGCGAAACACCATCCACGATCAGCTCACGACGCACTACGAACGCGACGACTGGTGGGCGAGCACCGACCTGGTGCTCGACGACACCGCAGCAGAGACCCTGTCCAACGTCGTCCGCAAGCACAAGAAGCAACTCGCCAAGGGAACGATCGGGCCAGGCAAGGTCATCGCAGACCTGATGCTGGGCACCTGGGTGATGCTGCTGAGCCGAGGCGGGACCTCAGCCCTAGGCCGCGCCATCGACTACGAGACGAACCTTTGGCGGCCAGCGCTGCGCTTCGGCTTCGCGATCGGCACCTTCACCCCGAGCGGGCGACCACGGCGACCGACACGCGACGCCGTCCACCTCCGAGCCTCGAACCTGCAGCGTCTCCGAAACCGCGCCGCGCACCACGAGCCGATCTTCAACGGTGTTCGAGTGGCCGGCACCCAGACCGCCGTCGACCTCCAAACTGTGTGGGACCAGACAGTCGAGCTGCTCGGATGGATGGCGCCCGATCTGGCTGCAATCCACTTGTCCGATCCCACCGTCCCGAACGTCCTCGCTTCCCGACCGTAGCGGGACACCATGCAGAGCCGGGCGCACCCACCTCGGCCCGGCCACACTGCCCGGCAGGTGGGCGACGGGCAACCCGGACCCGAGGAACAGGACCGCTGCACCCAGCCTCGCCATGCCTAGGACACCACCATCTGGGCCGACGGTAACGACCAACTCCGGGCTATTCGGTGCGCAGCAGGTGAGGCAGCGGGCGAGTGATCGTGCCGACGACGGCGACCAAGGTGGCAAGTAGGGCAGCCGCAACGCCGAGGGCGGTGAGAGCTGCGATCGGACCGAGCGGAACGTTGATCGCCGGGTCACCCCACCTGAGATACGACGATCCGCCGAGGATGGCGGCAGCGCCTGAAGCGACGAGCACGGCTGCGGACACGGGTAGCACCTGCAGGGCTGTGGCGGCGCGGATGGTTGACGCGCTCGTTCCGATGGCGGCGAGGCGAGCTTGGGGTCCTGCTCGTTCGATAGTGCGGTCGAGGGTGGCGATGACGATCGCCAGGAGGGCGACGCCGAGCGCAGATGCTGTGCCGACGGCAACGATTCCGGTGTAGATCCGGGCGCTGTCGAGTCGGTCGACGCCGGTGATGCCGGAGTCCCATACGGCGCCGGGATCAACGGCAGCCAGGCCGGCGACCACGGCTTGGGGGTCATAGGTCGACCCGGGAAACGGGATAGTGAACTGCGTGGTGGGCGGCGCCAGGTCGGGTGCGATGATCACCGCTGCGTAGAACGAGCCGTTGCCCGCCGGGAACGTGAGGTCAACTGAACTGGCCGACTTCGGTAGCCCTGCAAGTGTGAGGGCTCGGTCGACGTCGGCCTGCGTGCCCACGGGGCTCGGGCTGTCGCCGATTTGGATCGATCGGACGAAGAGGGGTCTGCCGTCCCGACAGCCTGGAATGGCGCCCGTGGTCGCTGCCCGCAACTGTACGCAGGTGGCGGCGATGGCGTCGACCTGGTCGGGTCCGAGGCGCAGTTTCGGGAGGGCCAGGTTTAGGTCGGAGATGGCGGCGTAGCGGGCTGCGTCGGTCGTGGTCCCGTAGGCGGTCAGATCGAACACTGAACCCACCTGGTTCTCGTCGGTGCCGGCGAAGGCGGCGTCGACGCTGGTGAGTACCACCTGGGCAAACCCGGCGGCGAAGATGGCGATGGCCATTGCTGCCACGACGCGGCCGCCTACCGCTGGTTCATGGCGGAGGCGTGCCCCAGCGAGCACTGCTGCCGGTCTGGAGGACCGTCCGAGCGCCCGCCCGAACACCAGTGCCCCGAACGGGACAGCAAGGACCAGCCCTAGCGCAGTGGCCATCATCCCAAGGGCGAACGGCGCCATCCACGAGACGAACTGACCCTGTTGTCCACTGGTGTGCCAGGACCATGCCAGCAGGGAGATGCCGCCGGCGAGGGGTGCGGCGCGCCACCATGACATGGCGCGGACCGACCGTTCCCTTCGGACCTCCAGTGGCCGCCTGATCCCTGCACGGCCGCCGACCAGTCCGACCGCAACGGTCAGGGCGACAAGCGCGACGAGCGCCAAGGCCATGGTCGCGGGCCCCGGCCAGAGGTCCGAGGAGTACCAACTGAAGGTCCCGACGTGCACGGCCGGGTCGAGGTAGCGCCAGGTGAGCCAGGTGGCGAGGCCCAGGAGGCTGCCCCCGGCGCCGACGATGACGAGTTCGATCGAGTTGACGAGTTGGGTCCGCCATGGGCTGAGCCCGATCAGGCGCAGCGCAGCAAGCCGTTGGGTCCTGGCCGTCGCGGAGAGGCGGGCGCAGGTGGCCATGAACATGACCACGGGTGCAACCAGGGTCAACAGCACGAGCAGACCGACGGTTCGGGCTGCGCGTGGGTCGAGGTTCCCCGTTGTGGTGGCGTCGCCCCAGCGTTCAATGGTTGCGGGTTGCCAGATCTCGCTGGCATCGCTGACCCCGACATAGGCGAGGAGCTGCCCGGGCTCGACCAGACCCTCGGTGCCGATGGTTCCGGACACGCTCTGAGGGAACCGCTGAGCGACCAGGGGCTCGGTCTCGATGAGTTCGAGCAACGCCGGGGAGACGACAACCTCGTTGTCCCGTGGCAACCGCTCAACGCCAGGGGGAACCGATGCTCCGGGTGCGGCCTCGGCCAGCACGATCCGAAGGAGTTCGCGGCCGTTCCAACCATCTGCGATGACGTTGCCCACGAGCGTTGCTTCCGGGATCACCCGGGCGTTCAACGCCGGGGCGATGCGTTGCGCACGCACATCCTGTTGCTCGGCAAGGCCGCTGAGCGCCAGGGCGGTCAGCACGACGAACGCGGCCACGGCGCTCCCCGTGGCCATGAGGACCAGTCGGAGCCGCCCCGACCGCCCGGCACCCAACGACAACCGTGCGCCGAGAAGCACGAGGCGCATCATCGGCTGACGACAGTCGGCGTGGCGGCCAGCTTGCCGTCGGTCATCGTCAGCTCTCGGTCGCAATAGGACGAGAGCCGCGCCTCGTGGGTGACCAGCACCACGGCAGTGCCTTGGTCTCGGGCTGCATGCATGAGCGCTTCGAGGACCAACTGGCCCGTCGTCGTGTCGAGCGCGCCAGTGGGCTCGTCGGCGAGGATGACGGACGGGCGATTTGCGAGTGCCCTCGCGATGGCAGCTCGTTGCAGCTGACCGCCAGAAACCTGACCCGGTCGCTTGTGCATGACGTCGCTGATCTCGAGGCCGTCGGTGATCGCCGCCACCCGAGCATTGACGCTGGCCTTGCCAGTGCCCGCCAGTTGTAGCGGGAGGCGGATGTTCTCGGCCAACGTGAGCTCGGGCACCAAGTCACCGAACTGGAAGACCAGACCAACTTGGCGCAGTCGCCAGTCGCTTCGGCACCGCTCGGACCAGTCGTAGACGGGTTGGCCCTCGAAGGAAACCGTTCCCGATGAGGGTTTGACTAGCCCCGCCAGACAATGCAGCAGGCTCGACTTGCCCGATCCACTACGGCCGACGACCGCTACGAGCTCTCCGGCCTCGATGTCGAACGACACGCCGTCAAGCGCCAGCGTTGGGCCGAACGAGGCCGTGATGCCCTCGGCGCGGAGCACCTCAGATTCCTTTGCTGGCGGCGATGCGAGCGGTAGCCAGCTCGATCCAGTCGAGATCGGCTTGCAAGTGCGCAATCAAGTAGTCGGCCGCCAGCCCACCTTCGATCGTCGCCCCAGACGCCTTGCGCCGAAGCTCGCGCATCCGCTCCAGATGGACACGGCGCTGTGCTGCCAACAGACCTGCGGGCCCCCGCCCTGTCAGCAGAGCGACGACCACCTTGGCGTAGAGAGGGCCGAGGCCTTGACCGTCCGCCGAGTCCGGCGAACTGACCCACGACTCGAGTTCCTCGACGCCACTCGGGGTGATGGCGTACCGCTTGCGGTCAGGTCCATCACCGGTCTCCACCGTCGCCACTTGGGCCAGATCCTGTCGCTCGAGGCGAGCGAGGGTCGCGTACACCTGACCGAACCTGAGTGGCTTCGCCACGCCGAACCATTCATCGAAGGACTGCTTCAGCGCGTATCCGTGCTGCGGGCTGGATTCGAGCAGCCCGAGGATTGCGTGCGGTACCGACATCCCGTCACTATACACATCGGGTATACCCAGAGCTTCTAGCCCTGGTCCGGCCGTCCGAGACCAGCGCGTACCTAGCCCTTGGCAGCACTTTCACCGGGAACGCCGGGCTGTGCCCGCCAGAGACCTCCGGACTGCTGCAAGTGACCTTCGGGCCGCTCACTCGAAGGTCCGGCCCTTCAAGCGACCTCACTCCGAGAACCCGCAGGTCAGGGAGTCGCGTCGATCGCTCCAGTGCGCCGGAGGCTCATCGGACTGTAGAAAAAACTGTAGAAGCGCCCGAGGGGAAAGCAGAAGGCCCCACTCCGAGAAGTGGGGCCTGACCTGCGCTTTCGATGGTGGCGGGGGCAGGATTTGAACCTGCGACCTTCGGGTTATGAGCCCGACGAGCTACCAGACTGCTCCACCCCGCGCCGTGACCTCACCTTACCGAGCGGCCCCTTGCCATCGCAACCTGAAACCCCCACCAACCAGCCGAACCGGTGCGTCAGGCCCCGGCGCTGGTTGTTGTGGTGGTAGAGCCACCCGGCTTCGTAGTAGTCGTCGTCGAGCTGGACCCGCGGCGGGCCCGGAGCGCCGCTAGCTGCCCGGCGTAGCCCCTGGCTTCCTCGATCCGCTGGGCGTACCCGACGGGGTCGCCATCGGTCAGGGCCTTGTCGGCCGCGTCAAACGCATCGGCCAGTTTGGTGATCAGGCGGCTCTCCTGCTCGGTGATCGTGCCCGTGCCACTGGGAGTCGTGCCCGAGCCAGGGTTCGTCGGGGTGGTCGTCCCCGTCCCAGAATCAATCACCTTGGTGTCCTCGATCCCCGTCGGCACGTCGTTGCCAAATGCCTTCACTAGGGCCTCACGGAACGTGCCCGCCACCTGCACTTCCGTGCCGGTTGAGCTCTGATAGCTCACGATGACCTTCTTGAGTTTGGGCGCCCCAACATCGGTGCCGGCCACAAAGAACGACTGCACGTACATGATCGAGTCGCCAATGGGAATCAACGTCGGCGCGGGCAAGTCGCACTGGTTCCTACCAAGGCAGAGGTCCTTGCGGAGGTTGCCCACCTCCTGGTTGCTCTGCATGTTGTCGGCCGCCAAGTTGGGGCCATCGGTCAGCGAGTTGGCTGGCAACACAAACGTCTGGATCTTGCCGTAGTCCTTGGGATCTGATCTTGCCGCAATGAACGCCGTGAGCTGATCCTGGCTTGTACCACCCTTGCCCCCGGCCACATAGGGCCGCAGCAGCACAAAAGATTCCTTCTCATCGCCGGGCAGCTTCATCAATACATACTGCGATTGGTAGCGGTCGGCGGGGCTCAGCGTCTGACCATCGGGGCCAACCGAGGTGGTCACGGCGTTCTTTACCGTCACCACTCCAGGCTCCTTTGGCACGGCCCATTCGTCGCTTCGATTGTAAAAGGTGTCCGCGTCGGTCACGTGGTACTTGGCCCACATCTGGGTCTGCACGGTGAACAGGTCTTCTGGATAGCGGAAGTGTTCGACGAGGCCCTTGGGCGCCTTATCGCCGGGGGTAAACAGGTCAGGGAACGCTTTCACGTAGGCCTTGACGATCGGGTCCGTGTTGTCCACCACGTACAGCGTCACGGTGCCGTCATAGGCATCAACTACGGCCTTCACCGAGTTGCGGGCATAGTTGAACGACCGGCCCTTCAGCCCACTGGCGGAATCCAGCCCGCCGCCATCGGCTCGCTGCGCGTTGGGGTAGTTCCGGGAGGTCGTGTAGGCGTCCAACACGTACTTGATCTTGCCGCCAATCACCACCGCATACGGGTCGTGGTCATAGGCCAGGAAGGGGGCAACCGTCTTGAGTCGAGCAGTGACATCGCGCTCGATGAGCACCTTGGAATCGGCGCGAATGTTGCCCGATACCAACGGGTTCACATCGCCAAAGCGCAGGGCAAAAGCCGCCTTGCGCACGAACCCAGAGACCCCAGAACCGAGCCGAATCCCGTCCTTGCCGGCGTAGGTCGTGGTTTGGGTCACGTTACCGGTGCCCTGATAATCGATCTCGTCACGGTTGGTATCGACGATCACATAGCTGGACTTGTTCTCGCCGATATAGATGCCCGGCCGGTCCACCTTGGTGAAACTATTGGACGTCTTGACCGGGATGTTCTTAGCCACCAGGACCGGAGCCCCATCGGTGGTCTTGTCGTTGGCCGTGGCCGCCACCACGCCATAGCCGTGGGTGTACGCCAAATGGGTTGCCTCCCACGATGGTTGGGAGATCCCCTCCGTGGCTAAATCTCGAGCGGCCACCATCACCTGGGTGGTCTTGCCGTCAATCGTGTAGCGATCTACATCGACATCGTTGATCTCGTAGAACGGCTTGCCCTTTTGCGTGACCTCGTAGCTCTTCTTGGTGAGGACCGGTTCCCACAGACGGGCATTTCGCAGCGTGCCCACGTTCTCCTGCAAGTCGGTGACCGAAAGGTCACCCTTGAAGTCAAACTTTGACGTGCTCACATCGCCAAGCTGATACGCCTCACGGGTGGCGGCAATGTTCTGCTCGATAAACGGCTTCTCCATCGACGATTCCGACGGCTCCACCCGGAAACGCTGCACAAACGCCGGAACGATCCCGCCCGCCAACACGGCCACAAAAATCCATAGCCCAACCCCCATGGCCGGGAGCACCCAGCCCCGCCGCCAAATGTTGGCAATGAACAAGGCGAAGGCGAACACCGAGATGGCCACCAACAAGTAGACCACCCGCAACTGCACGTTGTAATCGGTGTAGGTAACGCCATCTACCGTTCCCCGGGTGGAGAACGTGAGCTGATAGCGATCCAGCCAGTACCGCACCCCCTGCACTAGGGCCAAAGCCCCGAGCAGCACGGAGATGTGGGCCTTCACCTGTGGGGTAACCCGGTCCAACTCGGTGTTGAACCGAATGCCGCCATTCACCACATGGGCCATGAGCGTCACAATGAAGATCAGAATCAGCGACGAGAACAACCACGAGGTCACCGTGGTCAAAAACGGAAGCTGGAAGACGTAGAAGCCCACATCGGTCTTGAACGTTGCATCCACCTGGTGGAAATCAACCCGGTTGTTGAACAGGATCCATTCGTTCCAACTGGAACCCAAGCTGAGGCCCACAACCAAAGCCAAGAACGCCGCCATCCCCAGCCGAACGGCCCCAGCCCTACGGCCCACAATTTCGTGATAACGCTCGATCAGATCATCGTCGCCATTGGACGGCCGAAACGCCGGTGCCATCCGCTCCGCAATGCTTAGGTTCCCCCAGCACAGGGCGAAGAACACCAATCCGCCAATGAGCGTCAGCGTGAATTTGGCCTGCAATGCCGTCCGAAACACCGACCCCAAATCCATGCTCTGGAACCACAGGTACTCGGTATAAAACGAAGCCGTCCCGCGCAGCGAGATGAGCAGAAAGAACAGCCCGCCCAGGATGGCACCGAGAACCGCACGACCCCGGCCGGCAAAACGCGGACCCCGGTCAGCCTTTCGGTCCCGTCGCGATGGCCGGCGGGGCAGGTCTGGCTGCGGTCGCATGAACGCTGAGCCTACCGGCAGGCGGTTCGGACCAGTTGTCGGCTTTGGGCGTTCTCAGCCAGCAGGGACCGGGACGGCGAGACACCGGCAGCCCGGGTGCGCCGGCGGGCACCTATCGCCGGTGGGAAACGGGTCTCCCTTGGCCACGCCGCCGGCCAACGCGTTGTCGTCACAGTCGGGGCACGGGGCGTCGCCATCGTCCACCAGCCAGCGAGACAAGCTGCCATCGGCCCCCGCCTCAGCCACGCCCCGAGAAAACGCCACCACCACGAAGTGGCGGGCCGTATCGGCAATCCGCTGGGTCTTCCACTCGCGATAGCAGGCCCGAATCCGCTCCCCCACCTCGTTCTCGTCGCCGCCATCCTCGAACGCCCGCTCCAGCCGCCCCCGGATCTGGCGAATCATCTCTGTGGCAAACTCGGTGGCCACATCCCGCACATCGGCGGCCCGCTTGGGCGCATCACCAAAGAAGCCGGCACCAGCCCGCTCCGCCGCCGTGAGATCTTCCAACGCGGCCGATGTGTAGCGCTCCAAATGGTCCGCCTCACTCGGCAGCACCTGCTCGGAGGTGGGCGTACCCCGGGTTCGACGCAGGAGGTCCAGCGCTTCGTTCTGCTCATCCGAGAGCACCCGCTTCAACCGCCGCGCCAGTTGTCGCTCCAGATCATCGGTCGTCGCATCTCGGCGATCCAACAGGTCACTGTCGGGGTCACTGTCGGGGTCGCTGTCGTCCTCGCCGGTGGCGTCCTCATCAGCTGGCTCGGCGGCAGTGTCAGCAGCGGTGTCCGTCTCGGGGGTATCACCAGATGCCTGCTGCTCGGCCCGCAGCCGGGCAAACAGCGAGTCGACCTTCGCTTCCTCAATCGGCTCGTCTGCCGACTCCTCGGCGACAAGCTCGACCTCGGACACCACCGCAACGGCGGTGAGCGTGACCTCAGGGTCGGCACCAATCACCTCGACCTGCACGACCTCCTCCGCCTCGAGGTCAGTCTCGGCATCCAAGTCGACGTCGGGGTCGAGTTCACCGACGGCAATCGCGGTACCGGGGTTGTCATCGGCTTCGAGCGTCCGGCGGTCCTGGCCGAGATCAACCAGGTCTCGCGGGTCCAGCACCGCGTCCTGCAGCGCCCGGTGCGACGAATCGATGCTGCTGGCCACATCGGTGAGCGTGACCGCCAGCGCATCTCGGGTGGACGCCAAACCTTCCAGCTGGGCCCGGGCCGCACGGCGACGATCGGCTAGGTCGGCAATGACTCGCTCGCGGTAGGTGCGGGCCTCCTGCACCATGACCCGGCCCTCCTCGCGGGCGTCGGCCACGATGTCCTTCACCTCGGTCTCGGCCACACCCCGGCGTCCCGCAACTTCTGCCTCGGCCTCATTGCGAGTGGTCTCCGCATCGGCCGACGCGGCCGTCCGGACCTTGTCCCCCTCGGCCGTGGCCGCTTCCCGGTACGCGTCGGCGGCGCCCTGCACGTCGGCCCGGTAGGAGTCCGCGGCAGCCCTCGCCGCCTCCGCATAGCGGTCCGCATCGTCACGAACTCGACTGCTGTAGGTGTCCGCATCGGCGCGGATACCACCGGCGGCCACCTCCGCGTCGGCCGTTCGGTCGGCCATGACCGTGTCCGCTTCCTTGCGGAGTTGGTCCAGCTCGGCGGTTGCGGTGGAGCGCAGCTGCGCGACCTCGGCATCGGTGTCGGCCCGGACCGACGCGGCGTAGTCGTCGGCAGCCTTGCGCTGCTCAGCCGTCTCGGTGTCAGCCGCCACCCGGGTGGTGGTGTCGTACTCGTCGGCCTCGGTGCGAATCCGAACTGAGGCTTCGTCGGCGGAGGTCCGCACGCCCTCGGCGTACTGGTCGGCGGCCGAACGCGTGGCCGTGGCTTCAGAATCCGCCGTGTCCGTGAGCGTGGATGCTTCTTCTTCCGCCCTCGCCCGGATGTCGACCGATGCCCGGCGAGCCGAGGTGAGCAGGCGTCCGGTCTCCTCGCCCAACAGCTGCGTGACCGAGTCTTCGTCCAGATCCTTAGGGTCGACGGCCCGCCGTTCGAGCTCAGCTAAACGCCGCTCCATGTCCCCGCGTTGTTGCTGCGATTCGCGGATCTGCGACGACAGCGACACCAGAAAGGCCCGCACTTCATCGACCTCGTACCCCTTTCGCGACCGGCCAAACGCGTGGCCGGCGACGGCATCAGGATCGAGGGACGTGCGGTCTACAGCATCGGCGGACATCGCGTCGATGGTAAGACGGTGGCCCGCCAGATTCAGGGAGCCTCACCAGTTACCTGCCTTTGGTCACCGACGGCAACGGGTCTCCGCCCAGCTGGCGGAGGACGGCCAACGCCTGATCCACATTGGTGACCTGACGGATTTTGAGCCGCCCACGAGCGGCCTTCTTGGCATCCGCGTACTCATCGGTGGGGACGATGAACGCCTTAGCCCCCTGAGCCACGGCCGCCTCCGTTTTCTGGGCCACACCACCCACCGGACCCACCGTGCCATCCACGCTGATCGTGCCCGTGACGGCAACCAACGAGTTCCCGGTGAGGCTCCCGGCCGTTA
>JANXNS010000213.1 GCA_025353965.1 Aquihabitans sp. | reverse complement strand
AGCCGCGGAACGTGCGGGTTGCTTCGCCGATCTGGCCCGCAACGTCCACCTCGACCCGCTGGTTGGCCGTAGCCGTGGCGGCCAAGACGGGCACGCCGGGCGCTAGCCCCGCGAGTACATCTGCGATGCGGCGGTAATCCGGCCGGAAATCATGACCCCAGTCCGAGATGCAGTGCGCCTCGTCGATGACGAGGAGCCCGACGGTGGCGGCCAGCGACGGCAACACGTCGGCCCGGAAGCGGGGGTTGTTCAGCCGCTCGGGCGAGATCAACAAAACGTCGATCTCATCGGCGTGGATGCGGGCCTCGATCTCATGCCAGTCGTCGATGTTGGCGGAGTTGATGGTTGCAGCCTTGATCCCCGCCTTCTGGGCGGCGGCCACCTGGTTTCGCATGAGGGCGAGCAAAGGCGACACCACCAGCGTGGGCCCTGCGCCGTTGGCCCGGAGCAAGCGGGTGGCAATCCAATAAACCGCGGACTTCCCCCAACCGGTTGCCTGGACCAGCAGTACCCGCTGGTGGTGCGTGACGAGCGCGTCTATGGCCGCCAGCTGGTCTGGCCGCAGCACGGCGTCTGGCCCGGCCAGTTCGGCCAACACCGCGGCGGCGGCCTGGTCCACCTCGTCTGAGGGCGGGGCCAGCACAGTGTCCTCGGCGGGGGTCATGGCCACCATCGTCGCAGGTGGGCCTGACGCCATTTCTCGAGCCGCGCTAGCGAAAGTCTCGGGAGGGGACGGTTGCGCTTAGCGGGAGCAAGGAAATGGTCTCGGCGATCACGTTGACCACGCCTTCCACCTTCTCCAACCGACCCCGAACGAGCAGCGCTGGACCGCTCTGGACCACGCGACGGTGATGGACCCAGCAGCCCTTGGACACCACCACATTGACCAGGCCCGTTTCATCCTCCAGGTTCAAAAACGTTGTGCCACCAGCAGTTGCGGGCCGTTGGCGATGGGTGACGACCCCACCAACCAGGACTCGGCTGCCATCAGGGCGGGCGGTCAGGCCAGCAGCCGTGACCACGCCGAGACGGTCGAGATCGGGCCGCACGAACCGGGTGGGGTGGCCCTCGGGCGAGACCCCGGTGGCCCAGAGATCAGCGATTGACTCCTCTCGGGCATCCATCCCCGGCAGCGCCGGTGCCCTGGCCCCGGTGACCATTCCGGCAAGACGGTCGGCCGCCCCCTGGGCCACGGCCCCGGCGGTCCATATGGCCTCCCGTCGCCCAGCAGCCGAGCCCGCGGCCGGCAGCGAAGCGAAGGCACCGGCAGTGGCCAAGGCCTCTAACTGAGCGAGGGAAAGGTCTCCATGACGGGCGGCGGCCTCCATATCTGCGTAGGGCCGGCCGACGGCGATGCGCTCGGCCAGGTCTTCGCCAATGCCGCGAACCGAGCCGATGCCCAACCGAATGGCGAGGCCCCCGGCGCTGGCCTCACACGGTTCCAGCGTGGCCACCGCCGCCGACGCGTTGATGCAGGGCGTACGGACTTCTACCCCGTGACGGCGGGCATCCTGCACCAAGGTGTGAGGCGAGTAGAAGCCCATGGGTTGCGCGTTGAGCAGCCCGGCGCAGAACGCCGCGGGATAGTGGAGCTTGAACCAGGCCGACGAATAGACGAGGTAGGCAAAGCTCACCGAATGGCTCTCGGGGAAGCCAAAGTTGGCAAAGGCGGCAAGCTTGGCGTAGATCTCATCGGCCACCGGGCCAACAATTCCGCGCTCGGCCATGCCCTCATAGAGGCGGGCACGAAGCCGTTCCATCCGCTCGGCCGAGCGCTTGGAACCCATGGCTTGGCGAAGCTGATCGGCCTCACCGGGCGAGAAGCCAGCCACGTCTATCGCCATCTGCATGAGTTGTTCCTGGAACAGCGGGATGCCCAAGGTTTTCTTCAGCGATGGCTCCAGCAGCGGGTGGAGATAGGTGACCGGTTCCTTCCCGTTACGGCGCCGGATATAGGGATGGACCGAACCGCCCTGGATAGGCCCAGGACGGATGAGCGCAACCTCCACCACGAGGTCATAGAAGACCCGGGGCCGCAGGCGCGGCAACGTGGCCATCTGGGCCCGAGACTCCACCTGAAACACGCCAATGGAATCTGCCTCGCACAACATGTCGTACACGGCGTCGTCTTGGGTGATGGCGGCTAGGTCGACCGCTTCTCCAGTGTGAGCACAGACCAGGTCCACCATGTGGTGCAGGGCGGTGAGCATCCCCAGACCAAGCAGATCAAACTTGACCAGCCCCGCAGCCGCGCAATCGTCCTTGTCCCATTGCAAGACACTGCGATTTTCCCTACGCCCCCACTCCACCGGGCACACCTCGATCACCGGCCGGTCACAGATGACCATGCCCCCCGAGTGAATGCCCAGATGCCGCGGGAAATGCTCCACCTCCGCAGCTAGCTCCAACACCTCGACCGGAATGTCGTGGTCCAGGCCAGACGCGGCCTGGACCGGGCCGGACGCGCCTGACTGCGCCGGTGAGGTCAGGTTGCCGCGCACGCCCTTCCATGGATCCAGTTGTTTGGACCAAGCATCTTGCTGACCGGGATCGGCACCCAACGCCTTGGCCATGTCTCGCACCGCGGACCGGGAGCGGTACGTGATGACGTTGGCCACCTGGGCGGCGTAATGGCGGCCGTACCGCTCGTAGACGTATTGAATGACCTCTTCTCGACGGCCGCTTTCAATGTCGAGGTCTATGTCTGGCGGGCCGTCTCGTTCAGGCGACAGGAACCGCTCGAACAACAACCCCAAGCGAACCGCATCTGCCTTGGTAACGCCCAGGGCGTAGCAAGCGGCGCTGTTGGCGGCAGATCCTCTGCCCTGACAGTAAATGTTGCTGCGCGCGCAGAACTGCACGATGTCCCACACGATCAAGAAATAGCCGGGAAACCCCAGCGCTTCGATGATCGCCAACTCGTGATCGATCTGGGCCCAGGCCCGCTCCCCCACCTTGGGGTCCGGCACATTCCGGGGGCCATAGCGGTCATGACGGCCAGCACCTTGCTCCACGAGCCGCCGCAGGAAGGCCATCTCGCTCAACCCGTCCGGGCAGGGGTAGGGCGGCAGGTTGGGGGCAACCAGGCGCAGGTCGAACGCGCACTCCAAGCCTAGGACAGACGCGGCCTCCACGATCCCGGGGTAACGGGCAAAGCGACGGGCTTGTTCGGCCCCTGAGCGCAGGTGGGCCCCACCCCCACCGGGCAGCCAGCCGTCTATCTCGGCCAGGCTGCGCCGGGACCGCACGGCGGCCAGGGCAGTGGCCAGGCGGCGGCGCGATGGCACGGCGTAGTGCACATTGTTGGTGGCCACCAGGCCCACACCGCGGCCCACCGCCACCTGAGCCAGGGCATCGTTACGGGCTCCATCAAGCGGATCTCCGTGATCCCACAACTCCACATGGACGTGGTCCCTCCCAAACGCGTCGACCAAACGGTCCAACGCCCGTCCCGCCGCCGCCGGCCCTTCCCGCGCTAAGGCCACCGCCAGTGGTCCCTTGCGACATCCGGTGAGCACGGCCCAGGTACCGCCGGCCAATTCGGCCAGGGGACCCAATCCAATCCGGGGTGCCCCTTTCTGACCGGCCAACTGGGCGATGGTGGCCGCCCGGGCCAGGGCGCCGTAGCCCGCAGGACCCCGGGCCAGGACCACGAGGTGTTCGCCCGGCGGGTCCGGCTCGCCCGCTGGTGGCAGCGCCGGGCCATCCAAGGTGAGCTCCGTACCAAAAACGGTGGGCAGGCCTACGGCCCGCGCCGCTTCGGCGAAGCGGACCACGCCGTAGAACCCGTCGTGGTCGGTGATGGCCAAAGCCCCGAGACCTAGCCGAGCCGCTTCTTCGGCCAGCTCCTCGGGGTGCGATGCCCCGTCTAGGAAACTGAAATTAGAGTGGCAGTGCAACTCTGCGTAAGGGGTTGACCCGGTGGTTCCCCACGCAAGATCGGCTGGCGGCGTATAGGCCTCACGCTTGCGAGACCAAGCCGGGCTGTCGCCGCCATTGGCCCAGCTCGGTGGTTCTTCGGGCGCGGCCTTGCTTCGGCCGGCCAACCGTTGCTCGAGCTCCGACCACGGCATGGAGGGGTTGTTGAATCCCACCCGCCCACCCTGACACCGAACACACGTTCGATCAAGGCGGACATGAGCGCGTCGTTCCCCCGATACGACTAAACCCTGGCGGTGACCCGCACCACCCGACTCCAGACCGCGCTCGTGACCGCCTGCTTCGCGGTGGCAATTTCCTCCGGCGCCATGGTTGCCTGCGGAAGCTCGTCCGGTTCGGACGGGTCGGCCGCAACCAGCACGTCGGCCGACAAGACCACCACCACTGCTCGCCTCACCGAGGACTACAAAGCCCAGGCTGCGGACTTCGTCAACCTGCATGCCATGACCGTGGTGCGCGGGTTCTTCGTCTCCAACAAGCTCGGTCATCTCGACGAAGCGCTAGCCATCGCCCGGGCCAACAAAGGCGGCGTCTACCCGGTCGGCACCATCATCCAGTTGGTACCGCAAGAGGCCATGGTCAAGCGCAAGCCCGGTTGGAACCCGGCCTCAAAGGACTGGGAATTCTTCTTCCTTGACGTGTCCGCCAAGGGCACAACTATCGCGGTGCGAGGGGCCGACGAAGTGGAGAATCGCTTCGGCGGCAACTGCGCTTCCTGCCACAAGGCGGCCGAGCCAAAGTTCGACTTCGTCTGTGAAAATGACCACGGCTGCGAACCGCTACCGATCGACCACAAAGTGATCGAGAGCATCCAAAGGGCCGACCCCCGGCCTCTCTAGCTGGTTACTGGTGGGTGCGGCGGCGGTCGGCTACTACTCGGCGGGCCGCTGAAAGCGCAGCGGCGCCTTCGGGGTCGAAGACCCGGTCGGCGAGCTTCCCCAGCACTATCTCCCACTCACCGAGCACCCGCTCGGCCGTGTTCCGATCAGGGGCACGGGCCGGGCCGGCGTCGCCGTCGAGCCACCACAGGTCTCGCTCGAGCATGGCCAGCCGATGCTCCACCTCGGTCCAACGGGCGACCACTAACGGCAAGCGGTCCGACTTGGCCACCGGGTAAGAGGTTGCCTCCACCAGATCGTGCGGCTCCATGCGGAACAGACCCGCGAGCATGGCGACCGTGCGCTCGCTGGGCGTGTTTATGTCGGTCTCGAGGTGGGAGACCGCCACTCGGGAAATGCCCAGGCGGTCAGCCAGTTGCTGTTGCGTCCAGCCCCGGTCGGCTCGAAGAACGGAAATCCGGCGGCCGAGTGAGCTGGCTCCGCTCGGTCGGCCAGGCCAGGTGGGTTCCCAGGTGTCCACAGGCTCGTTCCTCCTCTCCGGCGCTCGAATCGTGCCAACCCAGTTGACAGACCGGTGAACGGGATGCCGGTAGAACGGTAGCCATGACCAAGCGCGCGCTCATCACCGGCATCACCGGCCAGGACGGCTCCTACCTCGCAGAGCTGCTGCTCTCCAAGGGATACGAGGTCATCGGCATGGTCCGGCGGTCCTCCACCGTGAACTTCGAGCGCATCGCTCACATCCAGGACCAGGTCACCTTCGTCCCCGGAGACCTTCTGGACGAGGTATCGATGATCCACATGCTCCAGGAGCACCGTCCGCAGGAGGTGTACAACCTCGCCGCCCAGTCATTCGTGCAGACCAGCTTCAGCCAGCCGGTGCTCACCGGTGAGATCACCGGCCTCGGCGTGACCCGCATCCTGGACGCCATCCGCCTCGTGGATCCCGCAATCCGCTTCTACCAGGCGTCTTCCAGCGAGATGTTCGGCAAGGTACAGGCCGTTCCGCAGGCCGAGGACACCCCGCTGTACCCCCGCTCGCCTTACGGCGTGGCCAAGGTCTACGGCCACTGGATGACCATCAACTACCGCGAGAGCTACGACCTCCACGCCAGCTCCGGGATCTTGTTCAACCACGAGTCACCCCGCCGTGGCCTCGAGTTCGTGACCCGCAAAATCTCCAACACGGTGGCCAAGATCAAGCTGGGCATGGCCGACGAGCTCCGCCTCGGCAACCTCGACGCCCAGCGAGACTGGGGCTTCGCCGGTGACTACGTCGAAGCCATGTGGCTGATGCTCCAGCAGGACAGCCCCGATGACTTCGTGATCTCCACGGGCGAGACACACAGCGTCCGATCCTTCTGCGAACTGGCCTTTGGCCGGGTCGACCTGGATTGGGAGCAGTACGTGAAGATCGACGAGAAGTTCTTCCGTCCGGCCGAAGTAGACCTGCTCGTCGGCACCCATGAGAAGGCCGAAACGGTCCTGGGCTGGAAGCCCACCACACCGTTCCCGGAACTGGTCAACATGATGGTCGACGCAGACATCGCCCTGCTCAACGGGGACCTCAAGCACCTCTCGCACTGATCCGCCTGGGCCAAGGCAGCGGAGCACCCGGCCTGATGAGCGGTCCGCTCAGCCGCAGTGGGCCGGCGATAACACCGCCGGCTACGAAATTTCGGAGTGACTTCTTCATGGTGGGCCTCCTTGGTCCTCGCGTGGGTTTCACGCACAGGAACCAAGATGCGCCCCAAAGATCAGAGACCCCGCTGGATGGGAACGGCGCAGAGGCGGGTGCTCTCGCTCACATTGACCGGAGGGCGGCGATGAGCAGATCGGTACCGGCCCAGGCACCATCGGTAGGGGTCAGCGCTTCCGCTGCGGCTTGCACCTGCCGCTTGGTAGTGGCCACCACCTCGGGTCGGCGGGCCAGCAGGAGCGCAGCCAGTTCGTCCACCACTCCTGGCAGGTCCGGTGCCGAGACTACCCGGTTCAACAGGCCCCAACTGAGGGCCTCGACGGCCGGTAGACGCCGACACGACAACACCAACTCAGTGGTCCGCGCCGGGCCAATCTCTCGGACCAGCCGGGGCACACCACTCCAGGCCAGCGGGATCCCCAGCTCGGCTTCAGGCAAGGAGAACCACGCTTCGTCACTGGCCACGCGCACGTCACAACACAGGGCTAGAACGAACCCGCCGCCCACACATGGCCCCGGAACGGAGGCAATGGTGACCGCGCTCATTCCCGCGATGGCTTGGGCCATGGCCGCGCCCAGTTTCGGGGAGTTCGCCAGCCGCCCGTCTGCTCCGCCGGGACGTGTCTCTGGGGCGAGTTCGGTGAGATCGAAGCCAGAGGAGAACGCCCGGCCCGCGCCGGTGACCACCACCACCGCTGCCTCTACATCATCGAACCAGTGCGCAGCAGCAGCCAACTCCGCCAAAGCAGCGGAACCAATCGGGTTCAGGCGCTCCGGCTGGTTAAGGGTGAGACGCCCGAGGCGGCCTTCCACGCTGACCGTGAGGGTTTGGAAGCTCGGGGCAGATGCGGCAGGCATCGGATGATCCTGCACGATCAGCACACTTCTCGCATCGCTGGAGGACCGAGCGGAGAGCCAGCGCCGGTAAGGTCGACCCCAATGTCGAACACCTTGGTGACCGTGCTCGCTGGCGGCGTGGGGGCAGCCCGGATGCTGTCGGGGATTATCCAAGTGGTCGAGCCCGCGGGGGTCACGGCACTGGTGAACGTGGGCGACGACCTTGAGCTGCACGGCCTGAGCATCAGCCCAGATCTCGACACCATCACCTACACCCTGGCGGGGGAGATCAACCCCGAGACCGGGTGGGGACTCAACGGTGAGAGCTGGCAGGCCATGGACACCGTGAAGCGCTACGGGGGTATCTCCTGGTTTGGGCTGGGCGACCGTGATCTCGGCACTCACCTGTACCGCACCCAGCGCTACCGCGAGGGCGCAAACCTCGCCACCATCACCGCAGAAATCACCGCCGGTTGGGGGCTGGCGCTCAAGCTGATTCCGGTGACCAACGATCGCCTCCGCACCATGGTGACTCTCGACGGGGACGGCCCAGACGATGGTTTGGAGGTGAGTTTCCAGGAGTATTTCGTCCAACGTCGACACGGTGTGCCGGTCAAAGCCCTCCGTTTCGATGGGGCCTCGCTCACCTCGCCGGCGCCGGGAGTGCTCGACGCGCTGGCCGCTGCTCACCGAGTGGTGATTGCTCCGTCGAACCCCGTGGTGTCCATCGATCCGGTGCTCGCCGTGCCTGGGGTCCGTGATGCGCTCATCGCCCGACGGGCGGACACCGTGGCCGTGTCGCCCATCGTGGCCGGGGCTGCACTCAAGGGCCCCGCAGACCGGCTCCTCAAAGAACTTGGCCACGAGGCCACCGTGGTGGGCATCGCCCGGTGGTACGCCCCACTGGCCGCCACCCTGGTAATCGACGAGGCCGACGCTGGCCTGGCCGGCGCGGTAGCCGCCGAAGGCATCCGGCCAGTAGTGGCCCCCACCGTCATGCGCACCCCCGAACTGGCCGCGGCCCTGGCCCGCACGGTGCTGGACGCATGACCATCCCCGGTACCGAGCTACGCATTTTTGGGGTCACCGGCATCGGTGAGATCCACCCCAAGGACGACCTGGCCGGGATCATCGCCACCGCCATAGCGGACCACCACGGCGGGCTGCTCGACGGCGACGTGCTCGTAGTCACCCAGAAAATTGTGTCCAAGGCCGAAGGCATGCTCGAAGCCATAGACCCGGACGACCCGTTGAGCCACAAAGCGCTGGTAGAACGCGAGACCGTGCGGGTGCTGCGCCGGCGCGGAGACCTCGTGATCTCCGAGACCAAACACGGGTTCGTGTGTGCGAACGCCGGCATCGATCTCTCCAACGTGGAACGGGGCTACGCCGCCCTTCTGCCCGAGGACAGCGACCGATCCGCCCGCCGGATCCGAGACGGGATTCGGGCCCGGGCGGGCGTCGAGGTGGCCGTGATCGTCAGTGACACGTTCGGGCGCACCTGGCGTCGAGGCCTGACCGATGTGGCCATTGGCTGCGCCGGGATTGGCGCGATCGTCGACTACCGCGGCACCACCGATACCGAAGGACGCGAGCTCCACGTGACCGAAGTTGCGGTGGTCGACGAGCTGGCCGGAGCGGCAGACCTGGTGCTGGGTAAGGCCACCGGACTACCCGTCGCGGTGATCCGCGGGGTAGATCCCGGCTGGTTCCGGCGCGGCGAGGTCCACGCAGAAATTGTGCGAGACCCCAGCGAGGACCTCTTCCGCTAGCAGGGGGGGCTAGGCGGAGCGGGACTCGCCGAGCTCGATGGCCCGGCGCAGCAACTTGGCCCGAGCATCGGAGCGACGGGCAACGTGGCGCAGCCCGGCTTCGGCATCCCAGAGTGCGTCTTCTGGCGCTCCGGAGCACTCCGCTCGGCTCAACGCGGTGCGAAGGTCCGAGAGCTCGGCGATCAAGACGTCGATCTCGTCGATGGAGTCACGGAGGGGCACCCGAGCATCGTACTTCCGCCACGCTCGCGCCAGCAAGCATTTTGCGAACTACTGCATACCAGTGCGCTAAGAGGCGGAACGGTTCCGGAAGTAGTCAAGCACCGCTGCGCTCCCCGCCGAGAG
>JANXNS010000193.1 GCA_025353965.1 Aquihabitans sp. | reverse complement strand
CCGCTCGGCATCGGGGTTTTTCGCCGCCCGCCACAGCGAAGCCTTGGTGGAGTCCGCCATCGCCGAACTGATCGCCGCCGCGGTCGCCGGTGAGGCCACCGACCGGACGCTGGATTTGTATGGCCCACCGAGGCGTGCGCTGCAGCTCCGAGCCGTGCCGCTGGAAGGTGGCGATGGGGCGGAACCCGCAGGCGTTTTCTTGGTGGTCGAGGATGTGTCCGAGCGCCAGCGCCTCGACGCGGTTCGCCGAGATTTCGTAGCCAACATCAGCCATGAACTGAAGACCCCCGTCGGAGCGCTCGGCTTGCTGGCGGAGACCTTGGCCGGAGAAACGGACCCCGAGATCACCCAGAGGTTGGCGGGCCGCATGCAGCGCGAGGCCTTTCGTGTGGCCCGCACCATCGACGACCTCCTCCAGCTGAGCCAGATCGAGGTCAGCGAACTCCCGACCCCAGAAGATGTTCCGGTTCATCACGTCATTGCGGAGGCGGTCGATCGCACCCGCCCCGGCGCTGAGCTTCAGTCGGTCCGGTTGGTGGTGCACGAGCCCGCCCACCCGATGACGGTGGTTGGGGACCGCCGCCAGCTGGTGTCGGCCATCGCCAACCTCTGCGACAACGCGGTCAAATATTCTGACATCGGTGCCGAGGTGGAAATTCACAGCCGCACTGATGGGCAATGGGTCAGCATCGATGTGGCCGACCATGGCATTGGCATTCCCGCCCGGGATCTCGAACGCATTTTCGAGCGCTTCTATCGGGTCGACCGGGCCCGCAGCCGGGACACGGGTGGGACGGGGCTGGGGCTGGCCATCGTCCGCCATGTGGTGCAGAACCACGACGGCGCGGTGACCGTGACCTCCCGCGAAGGCGAAGGGTCCACGTTTACCCTCCGCCTCCCCACCGGCGAGCCCGACCTCACTCCACCCCAGGAGGTCGGCACGTGACGTCGGCCGCCTTTCGTACGAAGGACACCCGCATGTCTGTTCCGACCACCACCATTCTCGTCGTCGAAGACGAAGACAGTTTTGTCGACGCGCTCACCGTTGGCTTGGCCCGGGAAGGGTTCCGGGTGCAGGTGGCCCGCGACGGTGCCGAGGCGTTGGACATGTTTGACGCAGTCGCCCCCGACCTCGTGTTGCTAGATGTGATGCTCCCGAAGGTCTCGGGGATCGACGTATGCCGTGAGCTGCGCAAGAAAAGCGATGTGCCGATCATCATGGTCACGGCCAAGGGTTCAGAGATCGACACCGTGGTGGGTCTCGAGGTGGGGGCCGACGATTACGTGTCCAAGCCTTATCGCCTTCGTGAACTGGTGGCCCGGATGCGAGCGGTGTTGCGGCGGGCGCCGGGTGAGACCGTTTCGCTCAAGGGCGACCCGGCCGACATTCTGGTGATCGGGGACGTATCGCTGGACCCAGCCCGCCACGAGGTTCTGATTCGTGGGCTCGACGTTGCGTTGCCGCTGAAGGAATTTGAACTCCTCACGCTGCTGCTGGAAAACGCTGGGCGGGTCCTGACCCGCGAGGTGCTCATCGACCGGGTGTGGGGCCACGACTACGTGGGCGACACCAAGACGCTCGATGTGCATGTCAAGCGGCTTCGGGCCAAGGTCGAGGATGACCCCTCGAACCCCACTCGAATCGTCACGATTCGTGGTCTTGGCTACAAGTACGAAACCCCGCGCTCCGTCAGGGGCTGACGGGCCTTTGGGGCCGCCGGACCATGGCCCGCCGTCCCCGATGTCGGACCGGGTCCGTACGATGGTGGCCGTGACCGACCGCTCGGACCGCTCAGCTGTGGCCCACCCGGGCACCGCCGCGGGCACCAAAGCGTTTGTGGTCACGCCCTTTGGCCGCATGGCCCGGACCCACGCGGCATCGGCCATGGCCGACGCCATGGTTGCCGCATCGCTGGCCGGGTCGCTCTTTTTCACGCTGCCCGCGGATGGCGCACGCGGGCCGGTGCTCCGATACCTCGTGATCACCATGCTGCCGTTCGCCGTGGTCTCGCCGCTGATCGGGCCGTTGATCGACCGCATGAAGGGCGGTCATCGCCTCATGGTGATCGGTTCTGCCGTCGTGCGAGCGGTTGCTTGCTACCTCATGGCCCAAGCGCTCATAGATGGGAGCCCCCTCTTTTTTCTGTACGCCTTGGTCCTGCTCGTCTGTCAGAAGGCGTACCAAGTGGCCCGCAGTGCGTTGGTGCCCACCGTGGTGCAAAACGACACCGAACTAGTGGAAGCCAACTCCAAACTTTCGCTCATCTCGGGCTTGGCTGGCTTTGTCGGCATCGTCCCCGCGGCCATCCTGCTCAAGGCGGCCGGACCGGAATGGTCGCTCGTCCTGGCCATGCTCACCTACCTGGTGGCCGCGGTGCTCGGCACGCAGATTTCCGGCACTCGAGTGGCCGAGGAGTCCGCCGACGAGACTGAGCGGCACGAACTAAGAGGGACCACCATCGTCATGGCCGGTTCGGCTATGGGGCTCATCCGGGCCTGTGTGGGTTTCCTCACCCTGTTGGTGGCCTTTGATTTTCGGGGCGGTGGTCGCCCGGCTTGGCAGTTTGGGGTGGTGGGGGCAGCCAGCGTGGTGAGCCAGTTGGCCGGTGCTGCCGTCGGGCCACGGATTCGGGCCATGACCAGCGAGGAAAACCTTCTCACCGGCGTCCTTGCTTTGCTGGTGGCGGGCGGTTTCGTCTCGTTGCTCCTCGGCGATGTCGCGGGCGCAGCGGTGCTGGGTGCGTGCGTTGGTTTTGCCGCCGGGGGTGGAAAGTTGGCGTTTGACTCGATCCTCCAGCGTGATGCACCGGATGCCAACCGAGGCCGAGCTTTTGCCCGTTTCGAGACACGGTTCCAGGTCACCTGGGTCATCGGCGCACTTATCCCCGTAGCCATCACCATGCACGCCGGGGCGGGGTTCGCCGTGGTGTTCGTCCTCGCGGTCGTTGCTCTCACGTCCTATGTCATCGCCCGCATGGCCTACGCCCATCGCATGGGCACCCATCAGACGGCTGCCTCGGCCGCCGCCTTGGAGATAGAGGAGCGCTTTGCCGGCGTGTCGGAGGAGGTCAAGGGTCGCCTGGCCTCTGCCCCCGGAGCGGCTATCCGCCGCATCCGATCGGGACGGACCCAGGAACTGGATCCGGTTTCTGAGGCCTACGCCCCCAGCCTGGAGGACGAAACGCATGACCTAGCCGCTCATTCGTCGCTGGCTTGGCGGCCTCCTCCCGATGAGCCCGAGTTTCCTTGGCAGCCGCCGCCGGACCCGCCGGTCGAGGGCGAGAGCTACCTCGACGATCTTGATCCCGCAGTAGACAACCCCTACCCGTGGACGCCGGACTCGGGCCGGCGACCCTTCTGAATCGTGGGGTTGGCTGACCGCGCTACTCGCCTCCCAAGGCGTCTGGCCCGAGGTCGTCACCAAAGTCCAGCGCGATGGTTTCATCGAGCTCAACCTCCACGCCGATACGGGCCAGCCACAGGCCCGGCGCGGCCACCTCGTTGGGTGTCGGCAGCATCTCGGCGGTGGTCCAGAGTTGGTCTAGTCCGGCGGATCCGGCCCGCTCCACGACCCCGTCGATGAACGCTCGGCCCCGGTCGAAATGGTCTTGGGTGAGGTCGAGGCCCAGGAGCCGTTCCACGAAACGGTCGCTGGAAGCGGCCTCTACCCTCCGCCGATGCATGGCTTCGGTGACCTGCCCATAGGAACCGATGAGCGTGGAGCCGATGCCGTCCATGATGTGGTCGACGTAGCCTTCGAGCACGCTCACCAATGCCTCTAGCCAGGGCAGAATTTGGTCCTGTCGGGGCGATCGAACAGCCCCGAGGATCACCTCTGGATCGCCGAGTATTTCCTGAAAGCGGGCCATCGGGTCGCCGCCGCTCGGATCCAGGTCGAGATGTTCGAGCTTGGACCCAATGGCGTCTGGGTCGGACTCGAACGCGCCGGCGTAATCGCCGAGCAATTCGTCGAGGCGGGTTCGTACGTGGGGCAGGCCGAGCACGGCGTGGTGGGTGAGTTGGTGCAGGCAGACCCACAACCGCAAGTCGTCGCCGTCCATGGCCCAGTCGTTGGCGAAGGCCTCGATGTTGGCGCTGACCACGAGCAGGTCGTCCGACGGGGGGCGCGGGATCGGGAGGTCGAACAGGCCGAAGCTCCGCTGGGCCAAGTGGCCGACCAACGAGCCGGTAGTCATGCCCAACAGCATCGGGCTGAGGAGACCCATGATTTGGCCGAGCCACGCCTCGGTGGGGTCGACCGCGGCATCTTCGGTGGGCACCGTGGGGTGGGCGGCGGGGCCGGAGGCCGGGTCCTGGGTAGGCGGGTGAAGCGCAACAGCCATGCGCTCGATCAGTGGCTTGTAGGCATCCAGCGTGGTGAGGGCCCATTGAGTGCGGGTGACGGGGCTGATGGTGACGGCTCGGCCCGTGGTGGAGGTAGACAGCCCGGTGGCCTGAGCGACCTGGAGGTCTGCCACGCGGGCCAGTTGCTCGAACCGGATGCGCTCAAGCGGGTCCACGTTGGGCTCGCTCTCGCCCCCAGTGGCGATGGAAAGAGCCAGCTGGCGGGCGCCGTCCCATTGGACCGGGCCTTGGGTCCCGAGCATCTTCAGCAGGTCGCCAAAAAATGGCATTCCTTCGAACGGATTGTTGCCCTGGCTCATGCAGGTATCGTAGGACCCCATACCTGCGACGCCACCGCGGCGCCTGGCGCTGGGCCACGTCTGGCAGCGATGGGGGGTGGGCGGGCAAGCTCAAGGTATGGCACGACTAGTGGTCACCGGTGCAGCGAGCCCGCTCGGGAGGCGAGTGGCGGCGCTGCTGGCGTCGCGAGACGATGTGGACTCCGTGGTGGCGGTGGACCTCCGGGCTGCCGACGTGGCCGGGACTGAGGTCCGTCAGTTGGACCTCGTCACCGCCGACCTCACCTCGGTGTTCGCCGATGCCGATGGCGTGGTGCACCTGGCTTCGGTCTTTGGTCCCGCCATCGATGGCCCTGAGGTCGACGATGCGGTTGAGGTCGCCATGGCCCGTCGGGTCTTGGCCGCCGCCGACAAAGCCGCGGTGAATCGGGTGGTGATCTTGTCGAGCGCAACGGTGTACGGCCCTTGGGCCAACAACGCGGTGCCGCTCACCGAGGAGGCGCCGCTGAGGCCGCATCCGGAGTTGGCCTTCGCGGTACAGAAGGCGGAGATCGAACGGTTGGCGGCCGATTGGGCCGCAGACCATCCGGGCGTAACCGTGGCCCGGCTTCGGCCCGCCACCACCGTCCGCGCCGGTGACGACAGCTGGCTGGCCACTGCGCTTCACGCCGCGTCGACCCTGCCAACGGGCGACGACACGCCCGCGCAGTATCTCCACGTCGACGATCTGGCTTCCGCGGTGGTGGCGACTTGGGCAGCAGGCCTGGACGGTCCGGTCAACGTCGCCCCGGACAGTTGGTTGACGCCGACCGAACGGCGCGCGCTGGACCCCGTCCCCAAGATTCGCTTGCCCGAGGCGGTGGCCGTAGCCGTGGCCAACTGGCGGTGGCGCCTCCGGCTGGCCCCAACGGCGCCGGGGATCCTGGTCTACGCCCGTCACCCGTGGGTGGTGGCCAACGACCGGCTCACGGCAACGGGTTGGACCGCCGAGAACAGCAACGAAGAGGCCTATGTCGTGGGCCATGAGGCCCGAGCGATCGAGTCGATCACGCCACAGCGTCGCCAAGAACTTGCGCTGGCCGTGACCGGCGCCGTCGTGGCCGCGTCGGTAGCGGGAGTGGTAGCGCTGGTCCGCCGCCGGCGTCGCACTACCTAGCCGGCGGGTCACTGGGCCTAGGGGTGGATCTGGCTGGGTTAGCGGGTTCCTAGGGTCGCGGTGACCTTGGTGGTAGTCGGGCCGCGGGTGATTGCTATCTCGACTGCTTCACCTGGACGGTGGGTCCGGAGGGTGCGAACGAGGTCGCTGGCGTTGGCAACGGAGGTGCTGGCGACGGCGGTGATGACGTCGCCCTCGTCCAAGCCGGCGCTGGCCGCCGGGCTGGTGGTGGCGACGCTGGTGAGCCTGGCCCCGCCGCTGAGCTGGAGCATCGACGCCAAATCGGGGGTGAGGTCCACAGCTTCCACGCCCAGCCAAGCTCGCTGGACGAAGCCGTGAGTGCGAAGTTCTTTGGCCGCGCTCATGGCGGTGTAACCGCTCACCGCAGTTCCAAGGCCCCGGTCGGTGGAATTCCCCACTACCAGCCCCAGGAGCCCGCCGTCGGTGTCCACCAATGCGCCGCCCGATGCGTCGACGGGGATCTGTCGGTCGAGTTGGATGGCGTCGTGAATGACCTGGCCGCCGATCGAAGCCCGGAGACTGATCGAGCGGATGACTACCGACGCAACTGACGCGTTGCTGGTGTCCGGAGCGGCATCAGCCCGGGCGGCGCCGACCACCGCGCAGGGCTCCCCTGCTCGGACCGCTTGGTTGGCCACCGTGATGGGCGTGCCGGCGGTTCGGCCGACCACCAGGGCCGCGACGCCAGTGGCGGGATCGGTCCCGGCTAGTTGGGCGGTCTGGCTGATCCCGTCGTCACCGACCACGATCAGCTGGGATGCTTCAGCGACGACGGGCGTCGCGGTCACGAGGGTCCCGTTGTTGTCCACCCAGAGGGCCGACGCAGTGGTCCACGACCCGGCTCGCTGGATCCGTAATGTGGCGATGGTCGGCGCGAGTTGGGTAGCCAAACGCTCGGTGGGGACCGCTTCCTTAGTGAAGGTGGCCAGCACCGTGGTTGCGCTGCGGACGGAGCTGGCGGGCAGCGCCACCTCCACCCGTGTTGGGCGGGCGAACCACATGACGCCGAAGGTGACAAACGCACCGGCCAGGCAGGCGCCGGCCAATGCCGTGAGGGCTGGGCCCCGACGATCTACTGGGCCTGATGCCTCTGCTGGGGCAGGTGGTGGACCTGTAGACGTTGGGCCATTGCCGGCAGCTAGTTCTGAGGGGTGCCGCCAGAGGCGATCCTCCGCGGGCAAGAGCCGCTCGGGGGTGGGCTGCTCATCCTCGGGGTCGTCTTCGAGCGGCACGCCGAGGACTTTACCGACCCCTCCGGCGGGTTTGCCCGCGGGTTGACCTCTACGATGGGCGGATGTCCGCCGCCCCCTCGCCGCTCACCGCGCCGATTTCAGGTCGCGAGTGGCTGGCCTGCGTGGATGCGGCCCTGGATTCTGGGGCGGCGTCGGCTTGGGTGGTGGAGCCCTCCTGCGGTGCGGCGGTCACGTTTGTAGGCACTGCTCGTGACCACGCTGGCGACCGGACCGGCGTACATTTGCTGGAGTATGAGGCTTACGAGGAGCACGTCGTTCCCGTGCTGGAGAAGGTGGCCGCAGAGCTTCGGGTCCGCTTCGGCGACCTGGGGCGGGTGGTGCTGTGGCACCGCACCGGGGCCCTGCGGGTGACCGATGTGGCCGTGGTGGTCGCGGTTTCTACCCCGCATCGGGATGCGGCATTCGAGGCGGCGCGTTGGGCCATCGATGAGGTCAAGGCGGCAGCGCCAATCTGGAAGCGGGAGCACTGGGACGGCGGGGTGGTGTGGGGTTGTTGCGATCACCGGGCCGGCCATGGCACCACCGGTGAGCCACTCGGCCGGGCCGGGTCGGGGGTGCGTCGATGAACATCCTGTGGTTCGTGATCGTGCCCTTGTTGGTGGGGACTGCGGCTGCTTTGGTCAGCTGGGTTCGCAACCACCAGCCCACGTCCCTTCAATCGGGTGTTGACTCGTTTCGCCGGGAGATGGATGCGCTCTCGCCCGACGCGGCGCCGGAGCATCGGCGGCGGACCGATCCCTCGGGGTCATCAGGCGATGGCCAGCAGAGTCCACCGGCTCCATCCACCGAGCCGAGCCCACCCCGGCGGCCGCCAACTCCTGATCGGCCACTCTGATGGCACGCGACCTCGCTATTGATCTTGGTACTGCCAATACCTTGGTGTACGCCAAAGGGCGCGGGATCGTGCTCAACGAGCCGTCGGTCATTGCGCTCAACCAGCAGACCGGGGATGTCTTGGCCATGGGTCAAGAGGCATGGCAGATGATTGGCCGCACCCCGGGCTACATCGTTGCGGTCCGACCGCTGCGCCAAGGCGCCATCACCGATTTTGATGTGACCCAACGCATGATCCGTTTGCTGTTGCAGCGGGCCGGGGTGTCCAAGTTCAACCGCCCTCGCGTGGTCATTTGCGTGCCGTCGGCCATTACTGAGGTGGAGCGTCGGGCGGTCACCGAGGCGGCCCGTCGGGCCGGTGCCGCAGACGCACAACTCATCGAGCAGCCCATGGCGGCTGCTCTCGGCGCCTACTTGCCGGTCAATGAACCGGTGGCCAACATGGTCATCGATGTGGGTGGCGGTACGTCCGAGACGGCGCTCATCAGCCTTGGAGGGGTCGTTGCCCTCCAGGCGGTGCGAGTGGGTTCGTTCGACATCGATGCCGCCATTCAGACGTTCATTCGTCGTGAGTACGGCATTGCGGTGGGCGAGCGCACGGCCGAGGAAATCAAGGTGGCCATTGGGTCCGCCTGGCCCGTGCAGGACGACATCAAGGCCGAAGTGCGGGGTCGTGATCTCATGAGCGGCCTCCCCAAGACGGTGATTCTTTCCCCGGAGGAAGTCCGTGAGGCCATCGCCGAGCCGGTGTCGGCCATCGTGGATTCCGTGATCGCGTGTTTGGGCGAGGCGCCGCCAGAGCTGGCTCACGACCTCATTGTTCGGGGCATGCACCTGGTGGGCGGCGGCGGCATGCTCAAGGGCTTGGCCCACCGCATTGCTGAGGAGACAGAGATCCCGGTCACTCTGGTCGACACGCCGTTGGAGGCGGTCGTCATGGGTGCCGGTCGGTGTATCGAGGCGTACGACCAGCTCCGCGTGATGTTTATGGGCGGACGCTGAGCCTCTCAAACTTGTCGGAGTTCCGACTACGGTGATTGGCATCACATCTGGTGCATGCCGTTCGGCCGGGCACCGTTACTTTCCAGAACTTGGCGCTGTTCCCGGCGCTGACCGTGCTGGAAAATGTCATGGTCGGCGCTCATACCAATGGACAAGTGGGTTTCACCCGAGCGCTGCTCCGAATTGGAGTCGGGCGTGAGGAGAAGCGTTCGCTGCTGGATGAACCAGCGATTCCCTCGAGCTCACCCGGTCCGATGTGCTGAACACGTTGGGCACGATCGACACCAAGGACATCGGCCTTCTCGTCGAGGGGGTCACGGCCAAGATGTCGGCCAACGATCCTTTCCTGGCGGAGAATTTGCAGCTCATTCAGTACGACGCTGCCAACAAATACTTCACCAACGTCGGGGACCTCATTGTTTTCGAGGGCAAAACCGCTGAGCTCACCCCGAAAGACATAATCGAGAACTGATCACGCCAATCGTTTCCTAAGGGCCTCGGGGTTGGTGACGACCTCGAGGCCCTTGCGCGCCTGGAGCCACGCGAAGTTGCGACGGTGGAGGTCGATCGTGTCGTCGTAGCGATTGAGGATGACCACCGTGGCGAACTCCGAGAACGGGGCAACTGACAGCAGGACGGCGTTCACGCTTCCCAGGCCGGCATCGGCCACCAGGACGATGGTGTCCGGTTGGATGGCGGCGGCCAGGTCGACCGCGTCGCCGTCGATCCCGATGGGCGAGCGGGGGCCACCGACGGTTTCCACCCAGCCCACGGCGGGCGCGGGGTCCGGCCAGGTGAGCTCGGCCAGCAACTCGGCCATGGTCGGTGGCTCGAGGCCAAGGGCAGCGGCGGCCATGGGCGGCGCCATGGGTACCTCGTAGTTCCGGTGGGCCGGGCAGACCTGGTCTGGTGTTTCGCCGGTAGCAGCGGCCAGGACCATGGCGTCCGTGGGGTGGGGGTCGGCCGGGTCGAACGACTGCGCCGGTTTGCGGGCGGCGACGGGGATCCCGGCGGCGCGCAACGCAGTGAGGACCTGACCGCCGACCCAGGTTTTGCCCACGTCGGTCGCAGTGCCTATGACCAGCACGAGATGGCCGGGGCGGTTGGCGGCGGTCACCATCGGGCCGGCACGGGTGTGGGCAGGTCGGCGAGGGCCATGGCAAGGCGCTCGACGTCCTCGTCTCGGTGCGCGGCCGACAGGGTCACCCGGAGGCGGCTGGTTCCGGGGGCAACCGTGGGTGGCCGGATGGCGGGCACGAGCAAACCCTGTTCGAGCAACCCGGTGGTGGCGTCGAGGGCGCGTTGTTCGTCGCCGAGCACGATCGGGATGATCGGTGACGGGTGTCCGGGGCGGATGTGGTCGACGTGCGATCGGAGGGTGGTCGTCAGTTCGTGGCCTTCCTCGCTGCGGACGATGCGCAGTGCGGCGAGGGCGGCAGCGGTGTCGGCGGGGCTGGGGGCGGTGGTGAAGATGCCGGAGCGGGCCACGTTGACCAGCAGGTCCGCCACGCGGTGCGAGCAGGCCACGAACCCGCCGAGCGAGCCGAGCGTTTTGGACAGGGTGCCGACCCGGACCACTTCGACACCGGCTAGTTCTGCGGGGGTGGGGTGCGGGCCGAGAACCGCGTGGGCCTCGTCGAGCACGAGTAGTGCGCCGGTGCGGCGGCAGAGGTTGGCGACGGCGGCCACGTCGAGCAGATCGCCGTCCATGGAGAACACGGAGTCCGCCACGATCAGGGTGGGAGCGTCGCCGGTGGTGACGAGTCGTTCCAGTTCGTCCAGGTCGTCGTGGCGCCAGATCGAGACGTTGGCTTTGGCGAGGCGGGTGCCGTCGATGATGGAGGCGTGGTTGCGGGAGTCCGACACGACGTGGACCCCGGCCGTGCCGAGCGCGGTGAGGACGCCGAGGTTGGCCGCGAAACCGGTGGGGAACAGGACGGCTCGCTGGGTGTCTTTCCAGTCCGCTAGCTCGGCTTCGAGCTCGCGGTGGACGGGCCTGGCTCCGGTCACGAGGCGGGCGCCACCGGAGCCTGTGCCCCACCGATCGAGGGCGGCGTGGGCGGCGGCGATCACCTTCGGGTGGACGGTCAGGCCCAGGTAGTCATTGGAGGCGAAGGAAACGACCTGCGCGCCGCTAGCGGTGAGCGTGCCATGGGGGCCCCAAGCGTCGAAGTCTCGGTACTCGCGCCAGCGGCCTTCGTGACGAATGGTGCCGAGTCGGTTGTCCAGGCGATCGGCCCAGCTCGTCGTCATGGCTCGGTCACCTCGGTGATGGCGGCGGCGAGGGTGGTGACGATGCGGTCGATTTCGTTGGCGGTGGTGGTGAGCGGGGGCATGGCCACGATGACGTCGCCCAACGGTCTGATCAGCACGCCTCGTTCTACACAGGCGGCCGAGACTTTTCTGCCCCAGCGGAGCCCTTCGGCCGGTGGGGCCAGCTCGATGCCGACCATGAGGCCGCAGCGTCGGATGGTGGCGACGGCGGCGAGCGGCGCCACTGCTTCGGTCAGCCCGGCACCGAGTTGGTCGGCGCGGTCGCGCACGTTGGCGAGGACGTCCCACTCGTCGATGAGTTGGAGGTGGCGGAGGGCAACGGCGGCGGCGAGGGCGTTCCCGCTGTAGGAGTGGCCGTGGTAGAGCGTGCGGTCCGAGAGGTCGGCGCCGAGGAAGGCGCCCCACACCCGTTCGCTGGCGACGGTGGCGGAGAGCGGGAGGTAGCCGCCGGTTATGCCTTTGCCGAGGACGAGGATGTCTGGCCGGGTACCGCATTGTTCGGTGGCGAACAGGGTGCCGGTGCGGCCGAAGCCGGTGGCCACCTCGTCGTGTATGACCAACACGTCGTGTTCGGCGGCAGCGCGGGCGACAGCGGCGACCGCTTCGGCGGGCACGAGGGTCATGCCGGAGGCGCCTTGGACCAGAGGTTCGAGGATCACGGCGGCCAGTTCGTGGGCGTGGGCGGCGATGGCGTCGACCGCGGCGTCCACTGCGCCGGGTTCGCCCAGGCTGGGGGTGCGCAGGACCGGGAAGCGAAGCGGGTCGTACACGTCGGTGCCGAACCCTCCGTCGCCGAGGGACAGCGAGCCAATGGTGTCGCCGTGGTAGGCCCCGCCGAAGGCGAGATAGCGGTTGCGGCCGGTGATTTCCTGGTTGGTCCAGAACTGGAAGGCGATCTTGAGCGCTTGTTCGACGGCGGCGGCGCCATCTGAAGCGAAGAGAAACTTGGCGCCGTCCACCGGTACCCGGGGAGCCAGGGCTTCGGCGAGTTCGATCACGGCGGTGTTGCCGTTGCCGAGGAGGGTGCTGTGGGCGACCTTGGCCAGTTGGTCCCGAAGGGCTTGGTCGAGTTCGGGCACAGCGTGGCCAAGGGTGGTGAGCCACAGCGAGGAGATGGCGTCGAGGTAGCGGTTGCCGTCGACGTCGATGAGTTCTCGGCCTTCGCCGCGCTCGACGATGACCGGCCGGTTGTCGGCGTAGGTCGACATCTGCGTGAAGCCGTGCCAAACCACCGCAGCGTCGCGTTCGATCCAACTGGGGAGGTCAGCCATGGCCCCTGAAGCTATCGGCGCCCCTAGGGGGTCGCCCAGCCCAACGGGGTTTCTCGGTGGTCAGTCCGCTCGCTCGGGTCCGGGGTCCGCAGGGTCGGCAAGGTCCTCTGCCGCTTGGCGAACCTGCCAGTCTCGGTCCGTGAGGGCTCGGTGGAGCGCAGCGTGGACCTCGGGCCCGTCGAAGGGAGCAAGGGCAATGATGGCGCGTCGGCGCACGGTGGCCTTGTCCTGGGTGGCCGTAAGGATCGCCGCCAAACCAGCCTCATCGCCGAGGGAACCGAGGGCGGCCACCGCCGATTCGCGGATGAGTGCGTCGTCTGCCTCGGTGGCCAGGGTGGCGAGGCGGGCAACGGTTCCGGGCTCTGCGGGGTCTCGTTCGCCGCAGGCCCATGCGGCTACTTCGACCACGGTTGGGTCGCCGTCGCTCAGGAGGGGGAGCAGGGCGACGTTGGTGGCGGCGCTGCCGCCGCGTAGGTCTGCCACTAATTCGGCGACCCGGGATCGGACGGTGGGGTGGGGGTCGGCCAGACCTGCTCGAAGGTCTGCTTCGAGGAGATTTCTGGCCCGTAGAAGCGCGCCGAGGGCCGTGGCTCGTACGCCCGGGTCTGGATCGGCAAGGAAGGTGCGAACCGTGGTTGGGTCTCCCCGGTGCCCCGCCACGGCGGCCGCCTGGCGACGTCGGGTGGGGCCCGCTGCGGGCGCTTCGCGGGGCATGTGGCGCACCGTAACGTACGGTCAGCCAGGGGTTGACAAAGCAGGGGACCGCAGCCGTGGCAGGCTGTCGGTCCCTGTGACCTCGCCCTCATCTCCACCCCGTTCCACCGATGGTCCCGAGACCGTTCCTTTCGTCAAAGTCTCGCGTCTCTGGTGGGTTACTGGCCCGGCGCTTTTTGTGCTGATCGCCCTCGTTTCCGTGGTGGCGATTCGGCCCGCTCCGTACATTGCGTTGCTGCCCGGTTCGGCCCGTTCGGTGTCGCCGCTGATCACATTGTCGGCCATTGGTGACGGCCCGAAGCCGCCCAAGGAGGCCCCGTCCGACGATTTGTTGTTCGTCACGGTTTCGGTCCGTCGCCCATCTGGTGCGGAGGCGGTATGGCGCACATTTGATGACACGGCGGAGGTCGTCCCCCAGCGGGTGGTGGACGGAAGTCAGAGCCCGGATGAGAACAGGCGGTTCAACCTTCAGCTCATGACCGGCTCCAAGGACAAGGCCACCAAGGTTGCCCTGGAACGCGCCGGTTACAAGGTGAAAGTGACGGCGACCGGTGTTGTTGTGGTGGACCTTGACCCGACGTACCCGGTGGCCAAGGTGCTCACCCCCGGCGACACGATTGTCGGGGCCGACGGCAAGCCGATCCGCACCACCAAAGATCTGGTCGCGGTGATCGCCGCGCACAAGCCCGGCGAGGACATCAAGCTGCGGGTTCAGTCGTTCATTTCGCAGGACGTGCGCACGGCCACGGTGGAGTTGCAGAAAAACCCGGAGGATCGAACGAAGCCGCAGCTCGGGGTTTCGTTGGAGGACCGGCCCAAGTTCACGTTCCCGATCAAAGTAGAAATCGATTCCGGTGAGG
>JANXNS010000178.1 GCA_025353965.1 Aquihabitans sp. | reverse complement strand
GGACGGCGCCGCCGCCGGCTACGCCCTCCACTGTTGTACCCGCGGCTTGTTGCTGGGCCGCCAACATCTGCGTTTGCATCTGTGAGGCCTGTTCCATGAGCGCCCCGAAGTCGAGGCCACCGGACCCGTCGAGGAGCGCAGCCAATGGATCGTCGGCGGCCGCGGATTCCACGTCGTCATCGAACACGTCATCTGGTCTGATGGGGGTGTGGTCGGGATCGGGGCTCATCGGGTACTCCTGGGGTGCGGGATGGTGATCACTTGCCGTCGACCAGTTCAGATCCGGGGAAGGCGTCGGTGAGGGCGTCGAGGCCCCCAGCGAGGGCAGCGGGGGCGTCGTCGAGGTCGTGAACGTTGTCGGCACCGAGGTCGAAATCTTCCTCCGGCGGGGCCGCGCCCTGGCCCTTGGTGGACCTGGCCGGTTCTGCGCCATCGGCCGTTGCGTCGACCACGAGCCGAAGTTTGAGGGGCGAACCGATTCCGTCCGACAGCGCCCGTTCGACCTCCGCCCGTTTCTGCTCGCATTTCTGGCGATGCATCTCGTTGGGGAACGCCAGGGTTGCAGAAGTGGCGGTGACGTCGACGAACCGGCCGGCCGCGTACATGGCCCGGGTCATGCCGCCGAGTGCCGGGAGGATGGTGTCGTTCAGCAGGGCCGTGAGCCCGTCGACGTCCACCGCCACTGGGGCCGGCGGTGCCGGCGGTGCCGGGGCGGTGGCGGCGGGGGCGGGGGCGAGCGGTTCCGATGCGGGTGGCAGCGTGGCCTTGGCGCTGCGCTTTGCGGTGAGCTGGGCTCGGGCGATATCGGCGGGCCGGCCGCCGGGGCGAGAGGGTGGGGCAGCGGGAGCAGCAGCGCGGGGCGGCACAGCCGAGCTGGGTGCGGTGGCTGAGCCGGTCGGGGCAAATGAGCCGGAGACCAGGGCGGCCTCGAGTGTGGCGACGCGGGCGAGGAGGCCGTCGAGCGAGCCGTCGGCATCTACCCGAGTGATCTTCACCAGTGCGATCTCGAGGGGGATTCTGGGGTCGGGCGCTTGGCGCATTTCGAGCAGTGCATCGCCGACCGCCTCAAGGGCGCGGGTGGTGGCGCGGTCGCCGAGCTGATCAGCCCACGCCTGGACCCGGTCGATGTCTCCCGGCGGAAGGTGGTCGGTGGACCCGCCCATGCGCAGGAGGAAAATGTCGCGGAGTCGGGCCAGGACTGATTCGCCGAGGATCCGAGGGTCACGGCCGGAGGCAATGGCATCGGCCACCGCTAATAGGGCTTTGCCGGCGTCGGACGCGGCCACCGCGTCCAGCAGGTCGTCGAGCGACTGGCCCTTGTCCAGCACACCGCCCGCAGCAGCTACCTGATCAAGAGCCGAGAGCGTGTCTCTGGCGGAGCCGGCGCCCGCTCGGACGACGTACTCGATGACATCGGCATCCAACCCGAGGTTGGCATCGTGGATAACCCAGGCAACGTGCTCGGAAAGTTCCTCCACCGAGAGTAGGTGAAAGTCGAAATGTTGGGTCCGGCTGCGGATGGTGGGCAGCACCTTTTGCGGGTCTGTGGTGGCCAGCACGAACACGACGTGGGCCGGGGGCTCTTCCAACGTCTTGAGCAACGCAGCCGAGGCGGCCGCGGAGAGCATGTGGACTTCGTCGAGGATGTACACCTTGGTGCGGCCTGGCGAGCCCAGCGCCACCCGGCTGATGAGATCTCGGATATCGCCGACGCCGTTGTTGGAGGCGGCATCAAGCTCCTGCACGTCGTAGGACGTACCCGCGTCTATGGCCAAGCAGCTCTCGCAGGTGCCGTCCGGTTCACCTTCCACGAGGTGATCGCAGTTGAGCGCCTTGGCCAAGATGCGGGCGGTGGAAGTCTTGCCGGTCCCGCGGGGACCGCTGAACAGGTAGGCGTGGCCCACCCGTTCGTCTCGCACCGCATTGCGCAGGGCCCGGATCACGTGCTGCTGACCCCGGACATCGCTGAACCGGAGGGGTCGGTAGCGGCGGTAGAGCGACTGGTAGGCCATTGCCGCTCACCCTACCGATCCCTGCGAGGTGGGAGTGCTGGTGGCCGGGGCGCTAACGTGACCGAGTCCGCACCCGCAGGTGGCGGCCGGGTCCTGTGCATCCACAGCCCGTGAACCGGGTCAGGGCCGGAAGGCAGCAGCTCTCAGCGGAGTCTGAGGAGTGCCGCAGACCGCCCGGTCGCCTCCTGCGGGTGTGGGGAAAAAAGCAGTACACCCGGAGGGGTGCGAGAGCGGCCGAATCGGCACGCTTGGAAAGCGTGTGTGGGGAAACTCACCGTGGGTTCGAATCCCACCCTCTCCGCCAAGTTGGTCAGGTTCGAACCCCGTTCGCGAGCACAACGCGCTTCGAGCCGCGACACTCCGTGTGTGGCTGGTACACTGAACGATATGGACACCTACTCGCTCACGGAGGCGGCGCAATCCTTGGGGACGTCCATGCCACGACTGAGTCGAGCGATCCGAGACCTGGGGATCGTCCCGACGAAAGAAGGCAAGGAGCGGCAGTTGAACGCGTCTCAGTTCGCCGCCCTGCGCAAGCGGCTGGGTTATGCCCCACCGATCGACGGACTGACTCGCGAGGAGAGGTTCGTGCTCGCGGCCCTGAACATTCATCCGCTGGGAATGCGCTCGATCCGAGCCGTCGCACGGTCAGCGTCGGTGAGCCCCACTACGGCGAGCCGAGCGGTGGCCCACCTCCTGGCCAAGGGTCTGGCCACGGCAGGGACAGAGCGAGTCGTCGAAGGTGCGGCATTCGACGCGACTGTCCTGCGGGTCGCGCGTGGCAGCACCGACTGGATCGAGATAGCCCCGGCGGTGCGGACGGTCGTGCTTCCGAGCCGCCACGAACAGAGGACCCCACCGAAGGCGGTCCCTCAGCGCCTCTGGCATCACTTCTGGAACGCAGATCCGTCGAAGGTTCGGCTGCCGTTCGACTCGGACTACGTCGCCGCCCGCCTCCTGCGCAGCGACGACCCTCAGGCTCTGAGCTGGGCGGCGTCAAACCTCGACGCCATCTCGATCGGCAAGGTCGCACGGCTCAGAGGTCTCGACGACAAGCGACGCTCCATGATCCGCCACCTGGCCCATGGCTGAGGGTCGTACGGGGAACTACGCGATCCCCTCGGATCTGGTTCCATTCCTGCCTGGCACGACCGCAGAAGCATGGGTCAAGGTCGCGCCACTGATTCCCGACAGCGCCTACCTCGCAGGCGGCACTGGGTTGACCGTCCACCTGCACCATCGGGTCAGCCGGGACCTCGACTTCATGCTCGAGCGCGACGAGGACCTTGAACGACTGCGCGGGGCCCTCGAGGAGGTCGGCCGACTCGGCGTCACCTACCAGGACGATGGCACCCTCAACGGGCTACTCGACGGGACGAAGGTCCAGTTCCTTCGGGCGGCGGACCAGAAGGTGCTTCGGCCAGCGATCGTCGTTGCCGGCATCAGGGTCGCCAGC
>JANXNS010000074.1 GCA_025353965.1 Aquihabitans sp. | reverse complement strand
CGACGGGCTCCACAGTTTCGCCAATGGCATTGCCACCATTGAGGGTGGTACCCACGAAGAAGGCTTTCGCGCCGCGCTCACCACCGTGCTGAACAAATATGCCCGGTCACGCAATCTCCTGAAGGAAAAAGACGCCAACCTCGCTGGCGAGGATGTTCGAGAAGGCCTCACTGGCATCATTTCGGTTCGGCTTCGTGAGCCGCAGTTCGAGGGCCAGACCAAAGCCAAGCTTGGCAACCCCGAAATCAAGACCCTCGTTCAGAAGGCCACCAACGAGAAGCTCGGCGACTGGTTAGAAGAGCACCCCACCGAGGCCAACAAGATCGTCAAGAAGGGCATCGACGCCCAGCGAGCACGGGCCGCGGCCCGTACGGCCCGTGATGCCACCCGCCGTAAATCCGCACTGGATGGCGCGGGCATGCCGGACAAGCTCAAGGACTGTTCCTCGCGCAATCGTTCCGAGTGCGAGCTCTTCATTGTCGAAGGGGACTCTGCCGGTGGTTCGGCTATCAAGGCCCGTGACCCTCGGGTCCAGGCCATCCTTCCCATCCGCGGGAAGATTCTCAACGTTGAGCGGGCCCGGCTAGACAAAATGCTTAAGAACAACGAGATCCAGGCTCTGATCTCGGCCATCGGTGCCGGCTTTGGTGCCGAGGACTTTGATGTCGCCAAGATCCGGTATGACCGGGTCATCTTGCTCTGCGACGCCGACGTGGATGGCAGCCACATTCGCACGCTCTTGCTCACCTTCTTCTTCCGCCACATGAAAGATCTAGTGGAGCAGAAGCACGTGTACATCGCTCAGCCGCCGCTGTATTCGACCGTCGTCGGCAAGGAAAAGGTGTACCTCAAAGACGACGCCGCCAAGAACGCCTTTACCGCGGCCAACCCGGCGCACAGGAAGGAGTTTGCTCGGTTGAAAGGTCTCGGCGAGATGGACTGGGATGAATTGAAGGAGACAACCATGGACTCCGCGTCGCGGACCCTGTTGCAGGTCACGGTCGAACAAGCGGCCAATGCGGACACCGTCGTTTCCATGCTCATGGGTGAAGAAGTCGAGCTCCGCAAGAACTTCATCCAGACCAATGCCAAGGATGTGCGCTTCCTCGATATTTGAGCGCACCCTGGATCCCTGAACCTAAGGACACACCACACCAATGGCTGAAGACGACCTTCCCCCGAACGATCCTCCGGGCGAAAGCCCAGCAGAACCGGAAGATTCGGGCAACGACCCGACCATGACCGCCTTCGGGCTGATCGAACCGATTGAGATCGAAGAAGAGATGGAGCGGTCCTTTCTGGACTACTCCATGTCGGTCATCGTGTCGCGGGCTCTGCCCGATGTCCGAGACGGCCTGAAGCCAGTGCACCGGCGGATTCTGTGGGCCATGCATGACCTCGGCGCCCGGCCGGATCGGGCGTTCATGAAGTGCGCCCGGGTCACCGGTGAGGCCGGCGGCAAATACCACCCGCACGGTGACCAGTCGATCTACGCCGCGCTCGTGCGTATGGCGCAGGACCACTCGATGCGGCATCCGCTCGTGACCGGCCACGGCAACTTCGGCTCGTCGGACTACGGACCGGCGGCGGCCCGGTACACCGAGTGCCGTCAGGCGCCGCTCGCCCTTTCGATGTTGGCCGACATAGATGAAGAGACGGTCGATTTCGCCGACAACTACTCCGGCGAATTCACCGAGCCCACGGTCCTGCCGAGCCGATTCCCCAACCTCATGGTCAACGGCAGCCAAGGGATCGCCGTGGGTATGGCCACCAACATTCCGCCCCACAACCTGGGCGAAGTGATCGATGCAACGTTGCATCTCCTGGCGCAGCCCGATGCCACCCCGGATGACCTGATGGCCTTCGTGAAGGGTCCAGATTTCCCCACGGGTGCGCTGATCATGGGTCGGGCTGGAATCATGGACGCCTACCGGACCGGCCGCGGATCGATCCGAATGCGGGCTGTAGCGGAGATAGAAGAATCCACCCGCGGTGGAGACAAGATCGTCATCACTGAATTGCCGTATCAGGTAGGCCCCAACTCGGTGCTCTCCAAGATCAAAGAACTGGTGGCCACCAAGGAAATCGAAGGCATCTCCGATGCCAACGAGGAATCGTCGGGCAACGACACGCGGATCGTGATCACCCTCAAGCGAGATGCCCCGGGTCTGGTCATCCTCAACAACCTCTACAAGCGCACCCCCATGCAGACCACCTTCTCGGTCAACACGGTCGCGTTGGTAGATGGGGTACCCCGCACCCTCAACCTCCGGGACATGCTCCGCTACTACATCGAGCACCAGGTAGAGGTGATCACCCGCCGCACCGAGTACCGCTTGCGCAAAGCCCGGGAGCGGGCTCACATCGTCGAAGGCTTGCTCAAGGCCCTGGATCTGATCGACGAGATCATCGCCGCCATTCGGGCATCAGAAGACAAGGCCTCGGCCCACGTTGCCCTCGAGGCAGCCCCCTTCGACTTCAGCGAGGTGCAGGCCGAATTCATCCTCACCATGCAACTGCACCGCCTCACCCGCCTTGGTCGCGCTGAGCTTGAGGCCGAAATGGAACAACTCTTGGCCCGCATTGCGGAATACGAGGCCATTCTCGGCGATCGCACCGTGCTTGATGCCGTGCTCAAGGATGAGCTCACCGCCATCCGAGACAAATACGCCACCGAGCGTCGTTCCAAGATCACGTACGACATCGGCGATATCGACATAGAAGACCTCATCGATGATGAGGATCTCGTGGTCACCATGTCAGCCAAGGGCTACGTGAAAACGGTGGCCTTCGACGCCTTCAGGAGCCAGGGCCGTGGTGGCCGTGGGGTGTCGGGCGGGAAGCTCCGCGACGAGGACTACATCGCTCACATCATCACCACGACCGCCCACGCCTACTTGCTCTTCTTCTCTAACCTTGGACGGGTCTACCGCCTCAAGGCCCATGAGATCCCGATGAAGGACCGCACGGCCCGCGGTACGGCCATCGTCAACCTGTTGCCCTTGCAACCCGGGGAGCAGATCAAGGCCATCATCGATACCCGGGACTACGAAACCAACCAGTACCTCTTCTTTGCCACGCGAAATGGTCAGGTGAAAAAGACCCGCTTCAGCGAATATGACTCCTCGCTCCGGGCCGGGCTCATCGCCATCAACCTTCGAGATGGCGATGAACTGGTCAAGGTCATCCCTGTCAACGACGACGCAGAGATCTTCATGGTCAGCCGCAGTGGAATGACCATTCGTTACACCCAGGACGACGTCCGGCCCATGGGCCGGTCCACCGCTGGCGTGCGCGGCATGAAGATGAAACCGGGAGACGAGGTCGTTTCCTGCGATGTCGCCCGTGACGACACGGCGATTCTGATCGTGACCGACGGTGGGTACGGAAAGCGCACTCAACTCGACAAGTTCAACATTCAGAACCGTGGCGGCCAGGGGGTTCGTGGGATCAAGCTCACCGCCAAGAAGGGCTTTGTGGTCGCTTCATTCATGGTTGCCCTGGAAGATGAGATCTTCGTCATCGCATCGGATGGCGTGGTCATTCGCATGGGTGTCCGAGATATTTCTTCGCAAGGTCGCGACGCAACGGGTGTGCGGGTCATGAGTGTCGATGGTGATCGCACCGTTGCCTCGGTTGCACCTGTCCTTACCGCCGGAGAAAACGAAGAGGCTTGATGCATGGATGTTCGGCGGCGCAAGGGCGAGTATCACGATCAGCGTGGGCAAGTTGTCCCGATTCTGGCGGTGGTGCTCGTCCTCGCTGGCATTTTGGCCTTTGGACTGGTCCATGTTGCGGTGGCTGCCTCACAGAAGGCGTCCGCTGAGGCGGCGGCCGAGGCGGCCGCACTGGCCGGGGCCGCCGAAGGTCCCGGGGCCGCCCGTTCTGTCGCCAGGGAGAACGGCGCTCGGGTCGTGGGCTACGTGACGCTCGACGTCGATGTACTGGTCACCGTGGTTCGACGGGGGATACAGGCCACCGCTCGGGCCCGGTGGGTTCCCCTTACGAGCCCGGAGCCGACTGGGCCCGGTCTGCGCTGACGGAGGCCGAGGGCAACGGCCCATGCCGGATCCCGTAGACTCTGTCCGTGTCAGTCGACCGTCCCGGTGATGCCGGACCACCGGTGCCTTCGGGTGGTGCCAATGGTGGTCGACCGAATCCCGGTCCCAAGCGGACTCCCCGGCCAGACGCAGCCCAGGATCTCAGCCCGAGGAGTTTGGCTCGTAAGCAGGCTCCCCCGGCACCGGTGGCTGCGTTAGCTGCACCCTCGATGGTGCTTGCGGTGGACCCCGGTGTGGCCAGCGGACAAAAGGTCCGCCGAGGCCGTCGGGTCCGTCGGGTGGTGCGTCGGGTCGAACTGTGGTCCGTCCTCAAGCTTTCCCTGGTGCTCTACACCTGTTTCTACCTCGCGGTACTCGGCGCCCTGGCCGTGTTATGGGGGTTCGCCTACAGCACCGGCCAAATAGACAATTTGCAAAGATTCCTTGGTGATGTCGGCTTGGAAAACTACCGCTTCTACGGCGATCAAATGTTCCGAGCATGCGCCGTCATTGGGGCCATGCTTGTCCTCGCTGGCACCATCGTGACAGTGTTGGCCGCCTTCCTGGTCAACCTCATCAGCGAGATCACCGGTGGTATCCGCTTGGTGGTGATCGAGGAGGATGTGACTCCCCGTTGATTCGGGTTTGTGGTTCGCATGAAGGAGGGCTGACCAACTACCGTCGGCTCCCGCTCGGGGCTATAGCTCAGTTGGTTAGAGCGCACCCCTGATAAGGGTGAGGTCGCTGGTTCGATTCCAGCTAGCCCCACGAATACTGTCGTTCCCCGAACCTCCGCAGGAGCCTGACGTGACGTTGATCCGCCGTGCCCTAGTCGCTGTTGGCCTGGCGGCCGGCATTGCCGCCGTCCTGCGGGTACGCGGCACCGGAGGTACTCCACCTCAGCGCGGCGGCTGGCGAGAACTTTCGCCTGACGAGCTCCGCTAATGCGGATTGCCGTGGTGGGACTTGGTGCCGTCGGAACTCGAGCCGCCCGTCAGCTGGCGTCCACCGATTCGGTGTCGGAAGTCGTTCTCCGGGACGTTCGAAGCCCGCGAGTGGAAGAAGTGGCTTCCTCCCTTGGTACCAAAGCCCGTATTGAGCTCGGCCCCTATGCGTCAGCTCCAGATGCGGATGTGGTGATTCTGGCTGGCCCGGCGGGTCAACAAGTAGGCCTGGCCCGAACGTTGATTTCCCGGGGGATCTCGGTGGTCACCACCAGCGATTCCATTGAGGACGTCACCGCGTTGCTCGACCTTGGGCCCGAGGCAGACGCCCGGGGCGTGTCCCTGGTCGTTGGGGCGACCTTCTCGCCCGGACTCACCTGTGTCCTGGCCCGCTTTGCCGCCGATCAACTCGACACCGTCGATGAGATTCACGTGGCCCGCTTGGGTACGGGTGGCCCGGCCTGTGCTCGCCAACATCACGACTCACTGGCTGGGGTGGCCATCGATTGGCGTGATGGTGGCTGGCAACGCCGCCCGGCTGGGTCTGGTCGGGAGCTGAACTGGTTCCCGGATCCCGTTGGTTCCGCCGACTGCTACCGGGCTGCCTTACCTGATGCCTTGCTTTTGGTGCCTGCGTTCCAAGGGGTGGGCCGGGTTACCGCTCGGCTGGCCGCCACCCGACGTGACCGTCTTACCGCCCGACTGCCCATGCTGAGGCGCCCTCACCCCGAGGCTGGGCTCGGCGCCATACGAGTGGAGGTTCGGGGTCGGGCCGAGGATGGCATTCGCGTGGAGATTTTTGGCGCTATGGACCGCCCGGGTGTTGCTGGCGGAGCCGTTGCCGCTTTAGCGGGGGTGGAGGTGGGTCTCGGTCGTGCTGGCCGCACCGGTGCCGGTGGCCTGGCCGAAATGGTGCAAGCCAAACCCTTCCTGGCCGAACTGGGCCGTCGAGGCGTGAAGGCTGCCCGCTTCGGCTGAACCGGTTGGTTCTGGGCCGTCTGACCCATTTCGCCCTGAATTGGCCCTCAAACCGGTTATTTGGGATATTTCCCCTCAAGTATTGGAGCCATTGGTCCGAAACCGGATACACCCCGCTGGACACGGGGTCGGACGAGAAAATGAGGGCGATAATGCGAACTGGAACTGACCCAAAGATTCAAGAGCTGATCGAACAGCACTTGCCGCTGGTGCGACATGTGGTGTTCCAGGTGGCGGTGAACTTTCCCCGCCACGTAGATCGGGAAGAACTCGCCACTGCCGGCGCCCTTGGACTGGTTGAAGCGGCTCGCCGCTACGACGAAAGTCGGGGGGTACCGTTCGACCGGTTCGCTGCCCAGCGAATCCGAGGGGCCATCCTCGACGCGGTCCGGGCTGCCGACTGGGCGCCCCGCTCCGTGCGCAATCTGGCCCGCCGGCTCGAATCAATCGAGCAGCGCCTCGCCAGCAACCTGGGCCGCATGCCGTCGGCCGAGGAAACAGCTGAAGCCCTGGGTGTCAGCCAAGAGGAGCTCCGGCGGTTGCAGGACAAGATGTTCCGCTCGGTGGTGCTGGCCCTTGAGTACGACGTCAACGACGGGGAAGAAGACCTCACCCTGGTCGAGGTGCTCACCGACGAAAGCACCCTGGAGCCCAGCGAAGAGCTCGAGAACCGGGAGCTCCACGCGTACCTGCGTGACGCCGTGCACCTCCTGCCGGAACGCCACCGGATCGTTGTGGTCGGGTACTTCCTGGATGGGCGCAAGTCGCAAGACCTGGCCACGTTCCTAGGGGTAACGGAATCTCGTATCTCGCAGCTCCGGTCCGAGGCCCTAGAGATGCTCCGTGAGGGCATCACCGCCCAGTACGGGGCCGCTGAGGCCGACGAGATTGTGGCAGAACCACAGGGACGGGTGGCCCGCCGGAAGGCTGGCTATGCCTCGGCCATCGCCGATGCTTCCCATTGGCATGACCGGATCGGTGCGGACCGGGTTTCTGCCACCGCCTGACAATTGAACGAGCGGGTAACCCCTAGAACGAACACCCCGGTCCGTTGGGATCGGGGTGTTTCGCGTCACTGGCTGGCGGATCGTCCTCAGCGCAGGAAATCGAGGAGTCCAGGCATCCTCAGCCGGCTAGCGGTGGTCAGTACCGTTTCCAGCGAGGCCCCTTGTGCTAGCCGGGCGAGCTGAAGTTCGTCCGAAGCGGCGAGGCCTGGTTGGCCACCACCAGAAGGAACCGGCGCCTTGCCCAGCGCCTCGAGCCCCGTTCGGGCCGCACCGGCATTGCGGTAAGCAGTCAGTTCGATCTCGGCCACGAGCGCCGCGAGGAGATCATGGTGATCGCGCAAGATCCCAGGCCAGGGTTCCGGTGCTTCAGCGGCCAATTCGCGCAGCGTGACCCCGCACCGATGCCGCCCGACGGTCGTGGCCCGGACGAGATCGACTTCACGGGTCCGGGTCCGGGCTCGTTCAACCTCTCGCGTGGCTCGAGAGAGAAAACGCAACTCGCCCGCTTCCAGAACCAGGCGCGTTTCGATGAGTTTGAAGAGCAAAACTTCCAGAAGTTCACGTTCCCGTTCGAGCACTGCAGCGATCTGATCCATGTGGTGCTCCATCGGCTCGGATCACGGATCGGTGAGGTTTCGGTCCGTTGGTGGGCGCCAGATGAGCAACACGGCAGTGCCGATGGTGATCCCGAGCGCCAGCCTCGTTCGTGCGGTGGACGCTCTGGTTGCGCCTATGGCCATGAGAAAGCCCACCGCCGGTACGGCAACGACGCCCAACACCACCGCCCCGCCGCCCAGAACCTTCCCGCCTTCCGTGGGGCGCCATGATGGCGTCGGAGCGCTGAAGTCAGTCGCCGCGGAGAATGGCCAGGAGTTCGTCGTGGATTTTGCCGTTGGTGGCAAGGCCACTGCCGTTGGCCGGGCTCGGATTGCCATTGATGTCGGTGAAGCGACCGCCAGCCTCGGACAAAATCACGGGCATGGGGGCAACGTCGTAAAGCTCAGCCTTGGGGTCGAACATGGCCTCCACTCGACCGGTGGCCACCAGGACGTAGCCATAGCCATCGCCCCAGGTGCGCAGGTTGAGCCTGGCCCGCTTGGCCCGCAGCAGGCAGTCGTCGTCCCAAGGGCTCAAGCCGCTTGAGGTGAGATAGGCGTCGTCGATGCCTTCGCGGTCGTTGACCGAAACAGGGGCTCCGTTGGCGAAGCAACCCAGGCCACGGCCGGCATAGACCGTTTCGCCGAGGGCGGGCACGTTGATGACCCCGACGGCGATGCCCTCGGCATCCTCCAGCGCCAGCAGATTGGTGTAGAGGGGCACCCCGTGGGTGAACGCCTTGGTGCCATCGATCGGGTCGATGATCCACCGGCGACCTGAGGTTCCGAACTTCTCCGCCTCTTCCTCTCCCAGGATCCCATCGTCGGGGTAGCGAGCCTCCAACTCCTCACGGATCAGGCGTTCGGCCCCACGATCAGCGACCGTTACCGGGGTGCCATCTCCTTTGCGCTCGATGGCGAGGTCATCTCGGCGGAAGTACTGCAGGGTGAGCTCACCCGCCTGGCGGGCCAAGGTGACAGCAGTGTCGAGCAACTCGGGATCAACGGGCGTAGCCATAGGGTTGCAATCCTCGCACGCGGGCCAGCACGCTCCGGCAGTAACCCGAGGTCGGGGCGGTGATCAGGTTGCGAAGCGGGCGGTGTAGGCCGGGCCGGTGCGGTGGGCCTTGATCAGCTCGGCCATTCCGCTGGCATCGGTCTTGTCGGCCGCCACCCAGTAATCGAGCCAGGCTTGGGTTGGGGACTGGCGGATCATGGAGTGGTACACGGAAATCACGCGGGTTCGGTTGGCCGTGACCGACCGGTACCCGGGCGACTCGCACTCATAACGCACGACGGCGCCGCGGGTCATGCCGTTGGTCATCCGCTTGATACGCAGGTCGATTGATGGGGCGGACGGTGCATAGCCGTAGAGGTTGGTAAAGAACGCAGCCACGAAATTGCGGTCTGTGGTCACGTTGAAGGTGGTCTTGAAGCGGGTAGAAGCCGCCATCTCCACCGATGCTTGATCGAGGGTTTGGCCAGCGCGTACCCGCTTCTTCCAGTAGTCGACGCCGGCGAAGGCAGGAATACCGCCGAGGTAGGCTTGGTAGAGGCGGATGAGGGGGTTGGCAACACTGATGACCCGTGGGTCTGCGAGTTGCTTCTCGATGAAGGCGTCCACGTCGATCGTGCCACCCTCGAGGTTGCTCTTCGCGTCGGCCAACCAGGCCCACGACGGCAGGGCGCCGAGGAAATCATTGGCCTGCTGGAGGGCAAATGAAGGTGCGTCGGGGAGGGGGGCAAAGGCCTCCGGACCGACCTTGACGCTGAGCTTGGCTGGCTGTGCCGCCAGGAGTGAGTACTTCGCGTTGCAGGCCGCAGCGTTGTACCACGTTGCGTTGGGCAGACGGATTTCAAAGTGGCAGTGCGCCCCGGTGGCCTCGGCGTTGCCGCTGTCACCCAGGTAGGCGAGAAGGTCTCCCCGTTTGACCACGCTTCCTACCGCCAGGCCGGGTACAAACGCGTACTCAAGCAGGTTTGACGCATCGTCGGTGCCGGGCCGGTCGTTGTTGATATGGAGGTAGCAGTAGTAATAGCCGTCGACACCCTTGAGGTAGAGCGAATTGCCACTCAACTCATGACGGAGCTCGACGATGGTTCCGTCTTTGACGGCCAGGAGCTTGAGCATCTTCTTGCCCATGAGATCTTGGCCCTCATGGAGGCGCCCGCCACTCCGTGGGGCCAGATACGTATCGGTCCAAGTGGCGCTACCGAGGGTTGCATCCGGAAGAACCGGGAACATGATTCCCTGCTCGTGGACCTCCAATGCCGGTCGGGGGGGCAAGAAGCCGTAGTCACGCGTGCCCCCAACGGTGGTTGAACCTTCAGCGGTCCCGCTCCCGCTGGAGGCGTGGGCCGTCGCCAGTCCGGCCCACCGTGGCAGGAGTGGGGCGAGCCCGACGGCCAGGCCGCCAGCCAAGACGGTTCGGCGCCCGACCTGAGCGCCGCGGGATTCAGCATGGCGATGGTGGTCGTCAGGTGAACAGGCGCAGGTCATGGATGCGGGTTCCTCAGGTGGGGGTGGCACAGCAGGGTGGGGAGCCGTGCGACTGACCATGTTCCATATGTCGATAGCGTTACGAACGAAGGAGGCCAGGTGATCTACAACTCCATCGGCGGCAACCCTCGGATGTAAAGGATCACCTCAGGCCGTGTGCCTACCGATGGCCAGTTCCACCTACGAGTGCGAGTGTCCCCGCCGGTAGGGTGCACGGGTGGCCGAAGACCTCCACCTCGCTATCAGCGCTCGGCTGACCGGGGATGACCAGCGTTACACCACCGGTCGGCGTGGCTTGGTAGAGGTGCTGCGGACCGCCGGGCGGCCGCTCACCGCGGCGGAAATCCTGGACGCCGGTGGCCTGGCGCAGAGTTCTGCCTATCGGAACCTTGCGGTCTTGGAGACCTGCGGGGTGGTCCACCGCGTAAACGGAAACGATGAGTTCGCCCGATTTGAACTGGCCGAGGACCTCACCGACCATCATCACCATCACCTGATCTGCACGGCCTGCGGTTTAGTCATTGATTTCACCGTTTCTGATCGGCTCGAACGATCACTAGAGGCCGCCATGGTCACGGTGGCACAGACCTCTGGGTTCCGCCCCGATCATCACCGCCTTGATCTGCTTGGCCGCTGCGCGTCCTGCGGCTGAGCCCGTCGTCGTTTCATTCTGGAGCCGTCGTCCCCGTGACCACCCCTACTGCCGAAGCCGCCCGCCGGCGAACGTTCGCCATCATCTCCCATCCCGACGCGGGCAAGACCACGCTTACCGAGAAGTTCCTGCTTTACGGCGGGGCTCTCAGCGGCGGCGCCGGCGCGGTGAAGGCCCGTGGGGATCGCCGTTCAGCCACGTCGGACTGGATGGAGATGGAGCAACAGCGTGGAATTTCGATCACTTCCACGGTGCTGCAATTTCCCTATCGGGATTGCGTGGTCAACTTGCTCGACACCCCTGGCCACCGCGACTTTTCCGAGGACACCTATCGGGTGTTGGCTGCGGCCGATGCCGCGGTGATGGTGCTAGACGCGGCCAAGGGCATCGAGCCGCAGACCCTCAAGTTGTTTGAAGTGGTGAAGGCCCGTCAGATGCCGCTCATTACGTTCATCAATAAGTGGGATCGCCCCGGGTATGAAGCGTTGGAGCTCCTCGACGAAATCGAGAAGAAGATCGGCGTGGTCTCCGCTCCTGTGACCTGGCCGGTTGGTATTGCCGGAGATTTCCGAGGTGTGATCGACCGGCGGTCCGGAGATTTCATCCGGTTCACCCGCACGGCCCGCGGGGCTACGGAAGCCCCGGAGGAAGTTGTCGAGCCGGCGCGTGCGGCCGAGGAGGAGGGCGATTCCTGGGCCCGCGCTCGCGACGAGGTAGAGCTGCTGGGAACGATGGGCCTTGACCACGATGAGGAACTCTTCCTCGGCGGGGAAATGTCGCCCACGTTCTTCGGTTCGGCCCTGACGAACTTTGGCGTCCGGCTCCTTCTAGATGCCGTGATCGACCTAGCACCGGCCCCGAAGGCACGGCCTGACCAGGACGGAAACCTTCGTGATCTCGAAGCGCCCTTCAGCGGGTTTGCCTTCAAGGTGCAAGCCAACATGGACAAGTCCCACCGGGATCGGATCGCCTTTTTGCGGGTCAACTCCGGCACGTTCGAACGCGGCATGGTCGTCACGCATGCCGACACCGGCCGACCGTTCGCCACCAAATACGCGCACTCGGTAAACGGAGCGGATCGCGAAACCGTTGACGTCGCTTACCCGGGAGACGTGGTGGGCCTGGTGAATGCCACCGACGTGCGGGTGGGCGACACGCTCTGGTTCGACGAGCCGGTAACGTTCCCCCGGATCCCGAGTTTCGCGCCGGAATACTTCTCCGTGGCCCGCGTGCGCGACACGGGCCGGTTCAAGCAGTTCCGCAAGGGTATCGCCCAGCTCGACGAAGAAGGGGTAGTCCAGGTGCTCCGGGACCCAGACACCGGGGACCAGGCACCCGTGCTGGCTGCGGTTGGGCCCATGCAGTTCGATGTGGCCATCCATCGCCTTGAAAATGAGTTTGGCGCCCCGGTGGAGCTCAGCCCCACCACATATTCGGTTGCCCGTCGTACCGATGCGGCCAGCGCCGGTGCGCTGCGCGCCATGCGTGGTGTCGACGTATTGGGCCGGTCCGATGGCACGCTCATTGCGCTCTTCGAGAGCACGTATTGGCTGGACCGGCTCATGGCCGACCAGCCCGAGCTCACCCTGGAAAGCCTGGTAGCAGGCGATCAAGCGGGCTGAGTCCTACTCGCAGACCAGCCCGTTCTTGGGCGGCGTCAGGTCCACCAGATACCGGGTCACCGAGTCGTCGATGCATGGCTTGCCGAGACCGAAGACCGTGTGTCCCTCGCCCTTGTTGGTGACGAGCACCCCGGTGGGGATTTGGGCGGCCACTTTGAGCCCAGATTCATACGGGGTGGCCGGATCCCCCGTGGTGCTGATGACCACAACAGGAGGTAGGCCTTTGACCGTTTTGTCGACGGGCTTCAACGGTTGGGGCTTTCCGGGCCAGAGCGCACAGCGGACGTAGTCGTTTACCAAGGCCTCGCCCACCCGGGGATAGACGGCACCAACGAACCTGGCGGTATCGAGCACCACCTTCGGGTCCTTTGGCCACGCCGAGTCCAGGCAACTGACCGCAAAGTAGATCTCGAATCCATTCGGGTACGTACCGTCGGGATTTCGTTGTAGGTAGCCATCGGCCAATTGGACGAGCCCGTTACCATTTCCCTTGGCTCCTTGGCTGAGAGCTCGGGCCAGCTCGGGCCAAAGGGATTCGCTATAGAGGGCATGGCCTAGGGCCAGTGATACTGCACCCGGGCCAGCGGGGCGGTCTGATCGCCGCGCCGGAATAGGAGCCTTCTCGGCCGCGGCGAAGACCTGATCGATGACCTCATTTGCTGCGGCGTTGAAGCCGCATCCGGTGCGGTCGCACTGGGCCATGAAGTTGTTGAGGGCTTGGGTGAATCCCTTGGCCTGCAGGGTTGCTCCCTGCAGGCCGGTGAGCGAGGAATCCACCACTCCGTCGAGCACCATGGCCCGTACCTTGGTGGGGAAGAGGCGGGCGTATTGCTGACCGATCGAGGTCCCGTAGGAGTAGCCGACGTAGGTGAGCTTCTCGTCGCCAAGCGCGGCCCGAACCTGATCCATGTCTCGGGCCACGTTGACCGTCCCGAGGAACGGAAGCAGGGCCGTGTACTTCTTGGCGCATTCGCTCACGAACGCCTTAGATACCTTGAGGAAGGTGGCGCGATCTGCATCGTCTTCCATGGTCGGGTCTGCGTCGTAGACCTCTTGCAGGTGCGTCCGGCAGTCCAGTGGGTTGCTACGTCCGACCCCTCGTGGATCGAAGCCCACAATGTCGAAACGCTGGGTGAGCTCGGACGGGAGCGGTGTTCCCTCTATGAAGTCCGTGGCCGAGCCGCCCGGGCCCCCGGGGTTCATAACTAGGGACCCGATGCGCCGCGAGGAGTTGGTGGCCGGGCGTCTTGTGAGGGCGAGGGTAAGCCTTTTCCCGGCCGGCTTTGCGTAGTCGACGGGCACCTCAAGCGAGGCGCACTGGAAGCCATCGTCGCAGTCGGTCCAAGCGAGTTTCTGGGCTCCCGGGATGGTGGTGCTGGTGGTGGTGGTCGAGCTGGAGGTTGTGGCCGGCTGCGTGGTGGTGGACGTGGTGGGCCGAGGGTTGTTGGTCGTTGGCGCGACAGCGTTGCCCGAGGTGGAACAAGCGCTCAGGACTAAAAGACCGGCCGCAACGGTTGCGCGCAAGCGATGAGTTCGGGCCGCGGCTTTCACAGGTGATCTTCGCCAATCACTTCTTCGGTTGGTCCGACAGCTAACTGGTCTAGGCGTTGGGTGAGGTCTTGCAGGGCCTGGGTGACCCGGTCTACGGCCTGGGTGAGGTCTTCCGCCGTGACCACATCGGCGAGGGTGAGCCGGACCGACGAGAGCTCACGGGCCAGGTATTCGGTGTCGGCCTGGGTGCGGGCGTTGACGTCGCGGTCCTCCTGCGACTGCGCCCGATCGCGATCGTCCTGGCGGTTCTGGGCCAAAAGAATGAGCGGTGCTGCGTAGGCCGCCTGCGTGGAGAACGCCAGGTTCAACGCTATGAACGGTGGCTTATCCCACCGATATCGCCAGGCGAAAATATTGAGCGCGATCCAGGCAATGACGAAGACGGTCTGGATGGCCAGGAACCGCCCGGTGCCGAGGGTGCGGGCAATGGCCTCCGAGAAGCGGCCGAACGCGTCTGGGTCAAGGTTGCGGCCGATCCCACCGGTCTTTCGGGGTTGGGCGAGGTCGTCGTCGCGGTCCCTCATCGCCGGCCTGTCCTCCGGCGCCAGCCCTCGGGAAGGACATGGTCGAGCACGTCATCGACCGTGACCGCGCCGACCAGGCGACCAGCTTGGTCGCAAACGGGAATAGCCAAAAGGTCATAGGAGGCCAAGCGCTCGGCCACGTCACGCAAGGGGAGATCAGGCGCAACAGGCTCGTGGGTGTCGTTCACGCAATGGTCAAGCGTGGTGGCTGGGGGCTCACGGAGCAGCCTTTGGAAGCCCACGACCCCCAGGTATTTGCCGGTAGGCGTGGAGGTGGGCGGCTGGGTGACAAACACCTGAGCGGCCAGCTCGGCGGGAATATCCCTCATACGGATCTGGGCCAGTGCCTCCGCCACGGTGGTGGTGTGACCGAGTACGACCGGTTCAGGGGTCATCAGGCCGCCGGCGGTGTCTTCGTCGTAGGCGAGCAGGCGCCGGAGGGGCGTCGATTCTTCCGGGCGCATCCGGGTGAGAAGTTCTGCTCGGTCTCCTTCGGCTAGGTCAGCCAAGAGGTCCACCGCGTCGTCGGGTTCCATCTCCTCGAGAATGTGCGCGGCCCGATCCAGGTCGAGGGTCTCGATAAGCCGGACTGCCTCTTCGTCTGGCATCTCTTCTAGAAGGTCTGCCACCTGCTCATCGGCGAGCAGGGCCATGACCTGTTGGCGACGAGCGAGCGGGAGCGATTGAAGGCGAGAGACCACATCGGTGGGGTGGAGATCTCGGAGTTCGGCCACCTGGGTTTCTTCGGGTGTGCTGGCAAAATAAGTGGCAACGTCGGTCCATGGCACCACGTGCGGTGCCCGGCGGCGGAGCGAGCCGCGTCGGCCCACCGCCGCGTGGGTCACGTACCAGAAGGCTTTGTCCGGCCCCGGGGTGATGGCGAGATCGGTGAGGTAATCGTCGCCGACCTGGGTGTCGAACAGATCTTGAATCGCCAACCGCTCACCAGGTCGTTGCTGGAAGGAACGCATATCGACCGTGCCCCCGCGGAGCCGCACGCCGGTTGCGCTGATCTCGCTCACTCGAGCCAGATTCACGAAAATGTGGCGCCGTTGGAACTGGGCAATGAAGCCCAACACCCGGAGTTCGGTTCCGGAGGGAACCAGCACAACATCTTGGACGCGCCCGACGGGGCCACCGTCGCCATCGACGAGGGGCAACCGAACTAGTCGAGAGACAAAGGCGGGCTGGGCAGGCACGAGTTACGACGATACCCCCCGGGCGTTCCGGTTGCCTACGGCTCAGGCCGCATCTGATTCGGCACTGGCCGCCATGGTCAGCCCGAGGTAGCCCGCCAAGACGAGGGCGCTGCGGCGCCGGTCCGGCGAAATCCCGACGGCTAGATCAGCGGGTACACAGGCCAGCCAACCCAGTGTGCGGTTTTGGTACGTCGCTCTTAGCGGTAGGGAGTATCCACTCGCCCGCGTTGGTCGAGTTCCGGAAGGGGAGTATCAAGCGGAAGCGTGTCGAAGCGACACCCGCTCAGGTGCAGCACGCAGTGTTCATCTGATGAATCCGTTGTAGGCCCACATCGGAGCTGGTGGTGTCAACGGACCGACAACGTTGTGGCTGCCTGCGACAACAACGCGTCAACGCCCTTCCTTTGGACCGGATCGGGTCGTACAACGGCGCCATGGCCGATTTTCTCTTCCTCTTCAGCGGTTCCAAGGCTCCTTGCCCTTTAACCCGGACGGGTTGGGCGATGTCCCAGCTCCGTTGGCCTGGAACATCTCGGTCAGCTTCGTGACCAACACCAACTGGCAGAACTACGCCGGCGAAAACCACGGCCACGGGCGAGTTCCTGGCCACCATCGATGAGGAGACCGATCGCCTCAATACGTTGGTTGGCAACCTGTTGGATATGAGCCGTTTGGAAACGGGGGTGCTCACCATGACCCTGCTGGAAGTTGGCTGGGATGAGGTCGTTGCGTCTGCGTTGTCGAGCCTCTCTGAATCGACCGATCGCGTCGAGGTCGACGTGCCGGAGTCCCTCCCGCGAATCACTGCAGACCCCGCGCTGTTGGAGCGATCGGTGGCCAATGTGATCGCCAATGCCTTGCGGCACACACCACCCGAGGCGTCGATTCGGGTGGAGGCCGGAGCCGTGGGCGACCGGGTTGATCTTCGGCTTATCGACACTGGCCCGGGCGTCGCTCCAGACAAGGTGGACCAACTTTTTCGTGCGTTTCAGCGGCTGGGTGACCGGTCCAACGATGGGGTGGGGCTGGGCTTGGCCGTGGCCCGCGGGTTTGTGGAGTCGATGGGTGGTCAGCTTGAGGCCGAGGAGACGCCTGGCGGGGGTCTCACCATGGTGATTCGCATGCAGGCCGTGGTGTGACCCGGGTATTGGTGGTGGATGACGAGCCGCAGATTCGGCGGGCCTTGTCGACGAACCTCAAGGCTCGTGGATACGAGGTGGACCTTGCTCCCACCGGCGAAGATGCGCTGCGGCTGGCCGCCGAGCACCGCCCCGACGTGGTGATACTCGACCTTGGGCTCCCCGGTATAGATGGCATTGAGGTGGTGGAGGGTCTACGGGGCTGGTCCACGGTGATCACCACCACTCAGGTCATCGACCTCGCCGCCCGTCGAGTCACCCGCGACGGTGAGGAGGTGCGCCTCACGCCCACGGAATGGCACCTGGTGGAGATGCTGGTGCGCCATCCAGGGAAGCTGGTGAGCCAGCGGCAGCTTCTTCAGGAGGTGTGGGGGCCTGAGTACGAGCGGGAGACGAATTATCTCCGGGTCTACATGGCCAGGGTTCGCCGGAAGCTGGAGGCCGACCCGTCTACGCCAAGGCACTTCCTGACGGAGCCGGGTATGGGGTACCGATTCGAACCGTGAACCCTGACCCGTTGCTAGCGGAGTTGGAACTTGGGGTTCTCGTGGGGGCTGCTGGCCAGCAGCGCGTCAATCTGGTCGGCGGGCACTGGCTTGCTGAAGAGGTAGCCCTGGCCGAGGTCGGCGCCGAGTGACTGGAGCAGGACTACCTGTTCGGGTCGGTCGATGCCTTCGGCCACGGTGTGAACGCCGAGCCGCTGGGCCAACTCAATCATGGACTGGACGACGGCACCGTCACCTGGATTGGTTCCGAGTCCGGTCACGAAACTTCGGTCAATCTTGATGATGTCGATCGGGAAGCGTTGGACGTACTGCAGCGAGGAGTAGCCGGTACCAAAGTCGTCGACGGCCAGGGAGACGCCGAGCTCGCGAAGTTGCGCGAGGCGGTGCCGGGTCAACTCCGTGTCGTGCATCAAGGTGGTCTCGGTGATCTCCAACGTGAGGGTGGAGGCATCCAGTGAGGCATCTTCTATGGCGGCGCGTACGTCGCCGATGATGTCCTCATGCGCAAGTTGGTGAACCGAGAGGTTCACGCTGATGGTGAGCGACGACGTGGATGGAATTTGCAGCTGCCAGGCCCGGAGCTGCTGGCAGGATTCGCGAAGGACCCACCGGCCCAGGGGCACGATCAGGCCAGTGTCCTCAGCGAGCGGGATGAACGAATCTGGGTTGAGCTGGCCGCGTGTGGGGTGTTCCCAACGCACCAGGGCTTCGACGCCGGTGATTCGCCCCGTCTGCAGCGAGACGATTGGCTGGTAGTGGCATCGCAACTGCCCATCTTCGATGGCCCGGACGAGGTCTGCCTTGAGCTCAAGACGTTCGAAGACGCTGGTGTGGAGATGATCTTCGAACATCGCCGCTCGGTTTTTCCCCCGATCCTTGGCCAAGTACATGGCCACGTCGGCGCTGCGCAGAAGGACCTCGGCGTCGGCGTCGTCGTCGGTGGCCATGGCCACGCCGATGCTGCAGGTCACCCGGATTTCGCGTCCCTGGATGCGGAACGGCTGAGCTACTACCGCAATGACCTGATCGGCGACTTCGAGGACACCGCGTTCGCCATCGGCGTCGACGACGAGTACGGCGAACTCGTCGCCGCCGAGGCGGGCGGCGAGGTCAGCCGGGGAGAGCGCAGACATGAGGCGGCGGGCGACTTCCTGCAGCAATTGGTCTCCCACCGGGTGGCCCAGGCTGTCGTTGACCGTTTTGAAGTCGTCTAGATCGATGAAGAGGGCGCCCACGGAGGTGCTGTGCGGCTCGGCGGTCCGAAGGGCCATGGCCGTTTGCTGGGTGAACATGGTGCGGTTGGCGAGACCGGTAAGCGAGTCGTGCATGGCCTGGTAGCGGAGATCCCGCTCCAGCGCCTTGCGCACGGTGATGTCACGGGCGTTGAGCACGAGGCCAGCCACCGCGGGTTCGTGGCGCATGTCGGTGACGGTGATATCCAGCGTACGGATCTCACCATCGCGGTGAGTGACCTGAGTCTCGATCCGTCGAACGACAATATCTCGTTCGGGAAGTTGGGCCTGCGCGAGTTCGGGGTAGCTGGTTCGGAATCGCTTGAAGTCCTCTGGGGCGATGAGCGCCAGAGCCATGGTGCCTTCGAGCTCCTCGGGGCTGAAGCCAAGCATTTCGCTGATTGCAGGGCTCACGTAGACGTAGCGCCCAGCGTCATCGACAACGGCGACCACGTCGCTTGAGCTTTGGACCAAGGCACGGAATCGGGCCTCGTTGGTGGCTAGCTGTTGCTCGGTAGCCTTGCGGTCGGTGATCTCTCTGGCGGTGACCACGAGACCCTCGATCTCGGGTTCGTGAGAGAGATCCTTCGTGCGGATCTCGAACCAGCGGTGGCTGCCGTCGACGTGGCGAATTCTTACTTCGATCTCGCCGGGTTCTTCGTGCTCGATCGGGGCCGACTGGGTTCCGCCGTCGAGCATGTGAGCCAGCATCGGCCAGTCATCGGGGTGGACCCAGCGGGCGGGGTGGCTGCCCACCAAGGTTTGTTCGGGCAGGCCGAGGAGCCGGTGGGCGGCCGGGCTGGCAAAGGTGATCTGGCGTTCGTCGTTGACCACCAGGACAATGTCGGACGAGTTCTCGACCAGGGCCCGGAAGCGGCGCTCGCTGCGCCGCCGGAGCAAATTCTCGGTGAGCGTTGCGCTTTCCAGGGCCAGCGACACGGTGGAGGCCAGGGTCTCCACGCTCTGGCGCGTGGTGGCGGGCATAGGCCGCCGGGTTGTCACGATTATGGCGCCGCTGAGACTGGCTTGGCTGGCCAGCGGGGCAACCAGGAGGCTCACGGGGCGCCCCGCCGCCTCGTGCGAGGCACTGAGGTCAATCGGCTGGGTGCTATCGGCAATGGCGGGATCCAGGCCAGCGAGACCGTCGACCACGGAGCTGGGAATCAAGTCCATCGTGATGCTGGTGCCGATGGCAGAGTCCGCGTCGGCGCCCAGCGCGTCGATCACCTGCAGCGTCTGTCCAGCTACCTGAGCGATGGCAACGCGGGTCTCTGGGTCTTGGACGAGTCGCAGGGCGGCCCGCAACCCAGCCCTCTGCATGGCGTGGCGGCTGGAAGCGGCGGCGAGCTCGCCGTTTGCTTCCCGCTGAATTCGCTGTACCTCGGCTGCTCGTTCTTGCGCACGGGCCAGGAGCGTGAAACGGGCCATGACCAACAGGGTCAGGGTGGTGATGCTCACCAGTGCAACTACGAGGGTGGGCTCGATGCCGAGCGCTAGTTGGACTCCCACCACCAGTGGGTTGATCAACAGCGCGGCAATGAGCACACTCACGCGACGCCACGTCAGACGAACCTCAAGGCGGGCCGGTGCCTCGGCAATGCGGAGCCGGGCGGGGTGGAGTGCGGCGGCGCCGAAGAGCACAAAGATGGGTGCCGCTAGCGCTCGGCCGACGCCGGCGTCGGGCCCACCGATCGTTTCGACCGTTACCAAAACGTCTTGCAGGAAGACGACAACGACGGCACCAGCGAGGAGCCGGTAGCTAAGAGTGCGAGCACCTGGGCCGACGGCGAGTCGGCCAATAGTGGCGAGCAGGATCATGGTCATGGCCGCGTAGACGGCGTTTATGCCTCGTTCCTGAATGAGGATGGACTCGTCGTTCATGTATGGCCAGAGCAACCACGCCCACACCATGGTTTGCAGGCCTACCGAAATGATGGCGCCATCGATGATGGCGGCTCGATCCCGGTCCGGCGACCGGAGATGGCCAAGCAGCGTGCTTCCGATAATCAGCATCACGTGACCTGAGAGGGCAATGGCATCGGCCGGTGATGGGAATGGTCGGTCAATGTGGACCACCATCCCGTGAAGCGTGCGGACAATTCCAGCCACTAGGAAGGCGCCGCCGCCGAGGGCGAAAAACAGCCAGGGGCGGCCGGTTTCTTTGGGGCTACGTCGGGCGATGGAAAGGCCAACGCCAACGGAGGACCAACCGGCAAGTTGCGTGACGATGCCGATCAGGCTTGTGGATCCGCTGACGCCCGCAACGAGCGAGAGCAGTAGCCCTGCCAACAAGAAAATGAGCCAACCGCGTTGCTTCACAGTGCCGTCCATCGGCCGGCGGTATCAGAAGTGGAGGGATGGGGCGGTGATTGGTACCGGTGGGGTCCAAATTCACCACGCTCCGTGAAATTGCTCGCGCTTGGGGTACCGTTGCGAGGTTGCTGGATCGCCTGGGTCCGCTGATCGCACGGGAAGGCCACTCCTACGTCCTTGGACCATCGCTCGGACACCGCATCGGCCACGGGTGGTTCTGACGCGGCTCGTTCCAAGCGGCGGCAGACACTCGAGGTGTCTTGGGTCGTCGGCGTCGTGGTCTTCGTCCTCATTCGGTTTGCCCTCGCGTACTCCGCGCTCGCCGACGAAAGTCGGATCACGGTGGTCATATTTGGGATACTTGATCTGGGCACCGCGGTTCCGTATGCCCTCGGCACGGCGCGCCTTGTCACCAGTCTGGTCGACCGGGACGCACAATCGGCGGCTCGTTGGGGCGCGCTGGCATCGGGTTCCTTTCTCGCGCCGTACATCTGGATCGCCTGGGCTGGCCGCTCTGGCGAATTCCCCCTGGCCGTCTATGTAGTTACGACGCTGTTTGTGGTGTTCCTCGGGGCCAACGCTGTGGTCACCATCCGGCGGCGGGTGCGGGCGGAACGCAGGTTTGCCGCAACCGCTGGCACGCATCCTGCCGTCGAGGGTACGGCGACGGCGGACGACGCCCAGCGGGATAGCTGAGGCTTCCGGCTCGGCGGCTCGGTCATGAAGGCCAAACCTGGTTGCTAGGCGTCGGTTCGTGGTGAGGTGCTGGCCGGCGCCTGAGCCGGTGTTTCGGTGACATCGGTGTTGACCCGGTCGACGAGGACAATGGGTAGATCCCAGTCGCGAACTTCAGTTGCGGTCAGGGCCTCGAGCGTCCAGGCCCAGAAATGGGGGTTGTCGCGGGCTAACCCGAGGTAGTCCGGGCCATTGAGGGGGAGGGCGACAGGCACTGGGTTTGTCCCCATGTAGTGCTGGCCGACACCGATCTGGCGGAATGGCAGCCGGTAGGTGTCGCGGAAAGCCTCAAACAGCCAGTCATCGATGAGGGCCACGACTGCCTTGCTGCCCGAACGCCAGGCATCCAGCCAACCAGCTCGGTAGAGGTGCTCGATGACGCCGGTGCTGCGCTGGGTGTGGTCGACCACGAGGGACGAGAGCTCGCAGACGGGGTCCGGGTCAGCGTGGTCGGTCCGGTCGAACTGGCTGACGGGTAGGGCTGCGTAGTTTCCAAAGATCGTTCGAACGGTGCCGATGATGCGATCGTTCTCGTCTAGCACCGCGTGGAAGCGTGAACTATCGGCCCAGCGGGCCAGTTCCTCTACCTGGTGGCGGGGTGAGGGCTCGGTGTAGCCGATGGATACGTACATCTCATAGACAAAGGCTTCGGCCTGAAGCCAGAGGTCCCCGCCACTGATGGTGATGAGACGGTGGCCGGGTTGGAGGTCCTGTGGGCGCCCGCTAGCCCTTGGCCGTCGGACCTTGGGCAAGAGCGCAGCTTGCTCGGCCGCGGCGGCCTCTTCGGTGGTGAAGGTTTCGACCTGCGCCGACCCAGAGTGAGGATCTAGAGGGGATTGCGGGCTCATCGACGGGCCTCCATAGAAGCGGGGCTGGCCTCGGCGGGGCGCCAGCCATCCCACGCTATAGCTGGGGTCAACCTCAGCCGAGGATGCACCCCAAGACGATCGCTCGGTGTGGGTCGCGTAGGTGTGTACGTCTACGCTGTCCACTCCGCAGTACGTCCACCCCGGTGGGCGCCCTCGGGGACGTAGCTCAGTTGGCTAGAGCATCGCGTTTGCAACGCGAGGGTCGTGGGTTCGATTCCCATCGTCTCCACCAAACACCTCGGGCGGGACGTCGGCTTTGTCAGCCCTCGTCCAGCTCGCTGAGGTCCCCGGGAACATCCACCGCATGTTGTTGCAGGATGGCCAGGGGGACGATGTCGAGGGCGCGTTGGTTCGTCGAGGCCAAGACCACGTGAGCACCGGCTCCGTCGTTGTGGGCACGCAGCCAGTTGATGGCGGTGACGCACCAGCGATCGCCCGGGACCAGCCCGGGAAACCCGTATCGGGGCATGGGGGTGCTGAGGTCGTTGCCGATACCAGCCTGGTGGGCCAGAAATTCCGTGGTGACTACCGCACAAATGGTGTGGCTTCCCTCGTCCTGATGACCTGAGCTGCAGCACCCGTCGCGGTAGAAGCCAGTCAGGGGATCTGTGCCGCAGGATTCCAGCTCCCCACCGAGGACATTGCGTTCAGCCATAGAGGCATTGTCGCACTGACGATGGACCGTGGCTGCCAGCGGGTCGTTCGCCGCTGGTCCTGCACTAGGAGTAGGCCGTGGGCGCGGGACGTCGGTGCGCCGGTTCGGACCGCGTGCCGGATGCGTAATGGAGCAACTCGGCCACGGTCTCGGGTTGGTCTAGGACCAAAACATCCCATACCAAGCCATCGGCTTGGGCTGCCTTGAGTGCTCGCCCGCCCGCAGAGCCGGGAGGCGGGACGTCTGTGGTGAGCAGGACCAATCGACACGGGCGCTCGGCGTCCGGGAACTGCGTCCGCAGGATGGCCGCTTTGCCTAGGGCCTTCCACAAGGTGTCCGCCCGCTTCAGGCCCGGACGAGTACTGGAGAATGCCCCCGAAACATCGAAGAGCCACTCGCAGCCGTCTGCATCGAAGGCCTTAAAGTTGACCTCCACGCCGACCTTGGATTTTTCTTTCTCGCGAAGCCCATCGGCAAAGCCACATTGCTCGAGCAGGTAGCGAGCTAGTTCCTGTGCCCGCGAGCCGTTGGCGGTGGATTGACGTTGGAAGTCGACCATTTCATTGCCCTTGGCCTGCCGGTCCTTGGTGAGTTCGGCGAAGAGGTTGGGCGACAGCGCCTGGGCCCGTTCTTTGGCGGCGAACTCATGGCTGAGGCGGGCCTCCTCAATGCGGTCGCTTGCTGCCGCCGCATAGGCCGCGTCGGTGTCGAACCCGACGAAATGCCGGCCGCTTTCCACGGCGGCGACGCCGGTAGACCCTGAGCCCATAAACGGGTCCAGCACCACATCTCCGTCGAACGTGTAGAGCTCGATCAGGCGGGCCGGAAGTTCCTTGGGGAACGGCGCCGGGTGGCCCACCCGGGTGGCTGATTCCGGCGGAAAATCCCAGACATCCAGCGTGAGATCAAGGAACTTGTCTTTGCCGATGGTGCTGGCGCTGGGCAGGCCTGCAGCCTCGCGCTCGCTGGTGGATCGAGCCCGGTCAAACCGACCCTTGCTGGCCACGATGACGCGTTCGGTCAGGTCTCGGAGGACCGGATTTTTGGCGCTTTTGAAGCTGCCCCAGGCGCAGTTGCCACCGGCCCCTAGCGCCTTCTGCCAGATGATCTCACCCCGGAGCAGCAGATTCAGCTGGTCTTGAAGGATGTGAGTGACATCTGCAGACAGCGATCGGTATGGCTTGCGGCCAAGGTTGGCCACGTTCACCGCAATGCGTCCGCCGGGTTCCAGCACCCGCGCGCATTCTCCGAACACGTCAGTGAGCATCTGGAGATACTCAACGTACGAGGCCGGAATATGACCCTCGCCCAGTTCCTCCTCGTAGGCCTTGCCCGCGAAGTACGGCGGCGAAGTGACCACGAGGGCAACGGAGTTATCTGGCAGCTGACCCATCTGGCGCGCATCCTGGACCCAAATTTGGTCCAGGTTCGTTGCCGTGTTGATGGTGTCGTCGTTGGAGAGCACCGGGGTACCGAAGCGCTCGTAGAAGCCTGATGCATCGTGGTTTTCGCGACGGCCTACCCCGAAGTTGGAGGTGGAGGTGCCGGGGCGCCGGGTCGGTCGTTCAGCCACCTCGGAACCCTACCGGCGGGGGGTGACAGCGACGTCGAGCTCGAACCACACCACACCCAGTGGAGGCAGCGTGAATCGGGCCGAGGTGGCTTGGCCGTGAGCCGGTGGACCGTCGGCCAGCACGGCCCCCAGGTTGCCAACCCCCGATCCCCCGTAGCCGGTGGCATCGGTATTCAGGAGCTCCCGCCAGCGCCCCTGCACGGGGAGCCCGAGGAGGTAGTCGTACCGCGGCGTTGGTGAGAGGTTGGCGGCGCAGGCCACCGCGGACCCGTCTTGTCCGATGCGGAGAAACGCGGCCACGTTCTGGTCGGCATCGTCCGCTACGAGCCAGATGAAACCGGCGGGGTCGAAGTCCACCGACCACAGCGCGGGCCGGTCCCGGTAGGTGTGGTTGAGGTCCCGTACCAGCTGCTGAATGCCACGGTGGCGGGGGTCCGCCAGAAGGTCCCAGTCCAGCGCACGGTCATGGTTCCACTCCCGTTCCTGGGCGAACTCGCCGCCCATGAACAGGAGTTGCTTGCCGGGGTGGGCCCACGTCCAGGCGAAGAGGGCACGGACGTTGGCCAGTTGTTGCCACCGGTCGCCCGGCATCTTGGTGAGTAGCGAGCCCTTCCCGTGGACGACCTCGTCGTGAGAGAGCGGGAGCACGAAGTTTTCGCTGAACGCGTAGTGCAGGCCGAACGTGAGGTCATGATGGTGATGCTTGCGGTGGATGGGCTCGCGGGAGAAGTAGTCGAGCGTGTCGTGCATCCAGCCCATGTTCCACTTGAAACCGAAGCCGAGGCCACCGCCGTCGACGGGCCGAGAGACGCCGGGCCAGGCCGTGGATTCTTCAGCGATCGAGAGCACGCCCGGGTGATCGGCGTGCATGGCGACGTTGGCTTCCTGAAGCAGCGTGACTGCCTCAAGGTTCTCGCGTCCGCCGTGTTCGTTGGGGAGCCATTCGCCATCTGGTCGGGAGTAGTCGAGGTAGAGCATGGAGGCCACGGCGTCTACTCGCAGGCCGTCGGCGTGGTACTCGCTGAGCCAGAAACGGGCATTGGATAGGAGGAAATTACGGACCCCAGCTCGGCCGTAGTCGAACACATAGGTACCCCAGTCGGGCTGTTCGCCTCGCCGTGGATCGGGATGCTCGTAGAGCGGGGTGCCATCGAAGCGACCGAGAGCCCACTCGTCCTTGGGGAAATGGGCCGGAACCCAGTCCAGGATGACGCCGATGCCTGCTTGGTGCAGGGTGTCAATCAGGAAGCGCAGGTCGTCGGGCTCGCCCCAGCGAGCGGCGGGGGCGAAGTAGGACGTGACTTGATATCCCCAGGAGCCGCCGAAAGGGTGGCCCATCACGGGCATGAGCTCCACGTGGGTGAAGCCAAGGTCATTGACGTAGGCGGCCAGTTCCGGCGCCAGTTCTCGAAAGGAGCGCTCACGGAATGGCTCTGCCGGGTCTCGACGCCAGGAGCCGAGGTGGACCTCGTAGATTGAGATGGGTATCGCCCATTGGTCAGCCGCGTCCCGTTTGTGTAGCCACGCATCGTCGCCCCACTGGTGATGGTCCTGGCTCACGATGGACCCGGTGCCCGGCGGTTCTTCCGTGCGGAAGGCCATTGGGTCGGCGTGTTCGACGGTGGTGCCGTCCGGGCCGGTGATCGCGAACTTGTAGCAGTGTCCTTCGCGTGCGTCGGCGCTGAACCCGGTCCAGACCTCGGAACCGTCTGCTTGGGCCAGAGGGGTGGTGACGCGGTCCCAGTAGTTCCAGTCGCCGACAACGGAGACGTGGCGGGCGTTCGGTGCCCACACGGCGAACTCGACACCGTCTGACCCTCCGATGGTCCGCCTATGGGCGCCGAGGTGGTGATGCAGTTCCAGCTGGCTTTTGGCCATCAGGAGCCAAGGTCTATGGCGCCGGGGCACGAACTCAACGCCGCGAAGACCTCGGCCGCCATCTTGGGGTCGTCGTCGACTGCCTTGGTTCCCTTGGTGATCTGCAACGCCATCATGTCGTCGATGAGCTGGCTGGAGAACGCATCGGACAGGCACGCCCGGTCTGTTTCGGAGACGGTCGCGCCCACAGTGATGCTGTTGATGTAGGCCTCGCGGAGGTCGACAGCGCAGTCGCCGAACGCTTCGACAAGCTTGGTGATCTCCGTGTCGGACAGAGCCACCCGAGCGACCTTGTTGTCCAGCCCGCCGGCCCGCCGTAGCTGCGACGCTGTTACGCCCGCGGCATCAAGGCGTGCGGGTTGGAAGATGTTCACCCACTTGGCGGCGACGCACGCCGCTTGGGTTCGGTTGAGCTCCACCTCGCCGATCCCGTGGTCCACCAGGTTCGTGGTGAAGGCACGGACGTAGGGCTTGCCCTCCACCGAAACCGTTCCACTGGTGGCCTTGTCGGAGCAGGCCACCGCGAAGGGAACCATGGCCGTAATCATCACGATGATCAGCTTTTGCACCACGCCTCAGCCTCCGTCTCGTCGTCACGGTACGGGCCATTGGTTGTGCCGGACGAATGGAAACCGGCCTCCTCCCCGTGGAGGGCCACACCAGTAGCCTTGCCGCTACATGGACAACCCCGACGAGCTGCCCTTCGTGGCAGACGCGCCTGCTGCTCCCACCCCACCCGTTGTGCCAGCTACGGGCCGGTCGTTCCAGGCATCGGCAGGGATTCAGGGTCGTCAATTTGCTGAGCAATGCGACACGTTGCTGGCTCACCTGGGCTTCGAGCTGCGAGGTCGTCGTGTTCTGGCGGAGGTGGGCGTAGAGATCGATCAAGAGGCCGTGAGCCCGACGGGCACGGTGGTGTGGTTCGAGTACAAAGGATCCATTCAGGGCAATCGCCCCGGCCTTCGTCGAACCGACACCATGAAGAAGGCCATTGCCAACGGAGCGCTGCTTCGGGCCTTGGACGAGCCAGCGCCCTATGTGGTGATCACGTCGCACCTTCCAGAGGCTGGATCGGGTGCGGCCATGCTTGCCACCGCCAGCGGACTGGGCTACCTGGCCGACGTGGTCTGCTTGTATGACCCCGCGTCCACCGTTCGCCTGAAGCGTTGGTAGTAGTGGGACCGGTGGGCATGGGCTCAGTCCGCCACGGCATTCGGCTCCAGTGATCGGGTGATGCCCGGGCCGGTCAGCTCGGTGATGGGGTCTGGGTCGGTGTCGAGCTCGAGCTGAAATGCTTTGGACATGACGGCGTGGAGGTCATACCAGCATGCGATGTACGTGAGCTCGAGGATGGCAACCTCAGAGAGATGCTCCGCCAGCGCTGCGAACGTTGCATCGGAGGCCCGGCCGCCCCGGAGAACCAGCGCATCGGTCCACGCCAGGACCGCCCGCTCGGCCGGTGTGTACGCAGAGGACGTTTCCCAGGCATCGATGCCCCCGATCTTGTCCTCGGTCACGCCGTTGTCGCGGCAGGCTTTGCAGTGCTGGGAGAACACGAACCGGCTGGCTCGGGCCCAGCCGACCCGTAGCTGCGCAAGTTCTCGAAGGTCAGCTGGGACCTCCCGATCGGGAGACCGGTAGAACATAAAACCCTTCACGCAGTGTTCGAGGAGTTCTGGCGACCGGGCCACGACCGTCCACCAGTCTCCGGTGGTGCCGTTGGGGAGACCGGGCTGGGCCACTGGATCGCGGTCGCCAAAAATGAAGTCGTACATGGTGGTGACGATTCCTTCAGGGGCATCGTCTCGGGATACCTGGCTCAGTCTGGGCATGGCTCGCTCCTCGTTGGCTGTTTTGCTAGCAGGAAACCGGTTTCATCATTGGATCGCGCGTCATTTGGAACAGAAGAGACCGTTCTGTCATCGACCGGAGTCAGTAGATTTGAGCGGCGCTGAATGCGCCGAAAGGGTGGACATGAGTAAGAAGCGGATCGGGCTCTTCGCAGTTGTGGTTGTGGCCGTTTTGGCGCTCGCAGCCAGCGCGGCCTGGTTTGGCCCGTGGCTCCGCGACGATGCGAAGGCGCAGCCGGGTGATCGGCCAGAAGTGGTTGAGGGCGATCCCGTTACTGAGGCGGCAGATGCGTTTGCCGACGCCTGGCAGAAGGGCACCCTCGCGGAGATCGGCTATTCCGCTGGTAGTGGTGATGTTGCCGGGACAGCCGCGCTTATGACCGCCAACCTCACGCCCGGCACGGCGGCGCAGCCCAAGGTCGTGGTCACCAAGGTGGACCGCGCCGAGGGCAATGACAAGCGGGCTGTGGCCGTTGCCACCGTCACCTGGAAGCTCGATGCCAGCCGCTCCTGGGTCTACGACACCCGCTTCGCGCTGGTCGAGACCGGCGGGAAGTGGCTTGTGCAATGGACGCCGGCGGTAGTCGAAACGAGTCTTAAAGCGGGCGAGGGCCTCCGCGTGCAGCGGGTAGCGGCTCCTCGTGGCCAGATTGTCGATACCACCGGTACTGCGCTGGTTGGTGCCCAGGGTTCGGTCGTGGTCGGTATCAAGCGCGGCCGGACTGCGGACCCCGTGGGCCTGGCCAACACGGTCGCTGGACTCACCGGGGTCAATCCTGCTGATCTCGTGGCCAAGGTCAACGTCGCTGGGCCCGAAGATTTCGTGGAGGTGGCCACGCTGGCACGCGCCGATTACGACAAGATCCGCGCCCAGATTCAGCCGTTGCCGGGGACCGTGTTTCGCGAGAAGCAGGCCCGCACCGGGTTGCCGGCCAACTACGCCCGGGCCGTTTTGGGCACTACAGGTACGGCTTCGGCCGAGGTGGCCGCCGTGTCCCAGGGCCGCATCGTGGCTGGCGATGTCATCGGTCTCTCGGGCGTCCAGCAGGCGCAGAATGAGGTGCTGGGCGGGACGCCCGGGGTCACCGTCCAGGCCATCTCGTCGGCGGCAGGATCTACCCCCCGTGCCCTCGAGACATTTCCCGCGGTGGCTGGTCGCAATGTCACGGTCACGTTGGATCAGAAGGCGCAGGCCGTCGCCGACGCGACCATCGCCAACACGAAAACCGCTTCGGCCCTGGTGGCCATCAGGGTCAGTACTGGAGACGTTCTGGCGGTGGCCAACGGCCCCTCCAAGTTCTCGTCGTACAACCGGGCCATGATCGGCAAATATCCGCCAGGGTCCACCTTCAAAGTGGTGTCCACCCTCGGTTTGCTGGTCAACGGTCTCACCCCGGACACCGTGGTTGACTGCCCGCCCACGGTCACTGTGGGCAAGGTGTTTCGCAATGCGGAAGGCGAGGTTCTGGGGGCGGTCCCGTTCCGCAAGGACTTTGCGGATTCGTGTAACACCGCCTTCGTGGGTCAGTCGAAAAACCTCACCACAGACCAACTGTCGTTCACCGCGGCATTGCTCGGCTACCGAAAGCTCGACGTTGGGGTTGCGGTGTTCGGCGGGTCAGTCCCCGCTACCAGCGATATCACCGAGCATGCCGCCGACATGATCGGGCAGGGCAAGGTTGAGGCCAGCCCGTTTGCGGTCGCCTTAGCCTCGGCGTCGGTAGCTAGCGGGTCGTCGCTCAACCCTCGGCTAGTGGTGGACGGCGCGAACCCCGATCCCAAACCTGGCGCGGCCCTTCCGGCTGTGCAGGTCGGACAACTCCGAGAACTCATGCGCGGTGTGGTGACGGGGGGGACCGGCTCCAAGTTGGCGGGCATCGAAGGCGGGGACGTCTTCGGGAAGACTGGCACCGCCGAGTTCGGCACCGATTCCCCCCCTCGTACCCACGCGTGGTTCACCGGCTATCAGGGAGACATCGCCTTCGCGGTGCTCGTTGAGGATGGTGGCTTCGGCGGTGCGGTGGCGGCGCCGTTGGCCGCCAACTTCCTCCGCGCCTTGGCCACCGGGACCTGAACCGACGGCTTGCGGTCACGACGATTGGATCGGCAAGACGCACATGGTGTCGAGGCCGAGCACGTGGTTGAGCCGTCCGAAGGCCAGCCAGCAGCCGATGCACATAGAGAGTTCCACGATCTCGCGCTGGTCGTAGTGGGCCGTCATGCGCCCCCAAAATTCGTCGTCCAAACCGTGGTGGTCTAGGGCGTATCGCTCGGCGTATTCGGCGGCCAGGCGGGTGCGGTCATCGAAGGCTTCGGTGGTGCGCCAGTCCATGACCGCCTGGTCGAAGGTGGCCTCGACCGTTTCGCCGTTGCGTTCGGTGCGCCAGTCCTGGCAGAAGATACAACCGTTTATCTGGGCCATTCGGAGGCGAGCGGCCTCGAATTCGCGAAGGCCAAGCGTGGAATCTTCGTAGACCTTCTGCGAGAAAACAGATGCCGCCGGGCCTATGCCGGGTACGAGGTCTCCCCAGACATACATGATCGGGTGCTTGCCGTCGGGAACATCGATTTTCATGCCTTGGCCTTTCGGTTGAGCTTTCCCACTGCGGGCAACAACGGGACGTCGAGAGCGTCGTAGATGCCCGGCCCCGCGTTGCGGAGCCAGGGGATGGCATTCACCAGTCGTCCCACGGCAGTGGCATTCCCGCCCGCGGCACGGTTGCCACCCTCATCGGTTGCTTCCACGTTGATCTCGATGCGCGGCCGCCCTTCGATGATCACCTTGTGGGCACCGTCGCCTCCGTCGGGCGGCATAGGCCAGTCGGTGGCACA
>JANXNS010000048.1 GCA_025353965.1 Aquihabitans sp. | reverse complement strand
CCACCGCCCGCCGCGTGGTTGCGTCAGACGCGCCCCCTGTACGCATCGCGGTGGCCGGGGGATCGGCTTTCAGTTTCAGCTATCCCGACAACGTCGAGCGCCTCGCCGAAACCGGGGCCGAGGTCGTGCCGTTCGACCCGCTGGTCGACCCATCGCTGCCCGACAACGTGCACGGCCTGGTGGTCGGGGGCGGGTTCCCCGAGGTGTTTGGGGCCGCACTGGCCGACAACGCGCCGCTGCTGTTGGACGTGGCCAAACGGGTCCGAGACGGCCTCCCCGCCTGGGCCGAATGCGGCGGGCTTTTGTGGTTGGCCCGCTCGCTCGATGGCCACGCCATGGCCGGTGTGATCCCCGCCGACGGTGCCATGACGGACCGCCTCAGCCTTGGGTACCGCACCGCTCAGGCGTTGGTGGATACCCCGATTGGCCCGGCCGGGACCGTGCTTCGCGGTCACGAATTCCACTACTCGGCCCTCGCCCCGCCCGGGTCGGCCCTTCACCTTGAGGGTCGCTTCGGGAAAGGCCAGGGCGGCTACGCGTCGCCCACGCTGCTAGCCAGTTACCTCCACGTCCACCTCGGCGCGGACCCCACCCCGGCTGAGTATTTCGTCGAAACCTGCCTGGCCACTCCGTTCTCCTCGGCGATCTGAAAGGCCCACGTGTTCCTCGTCGTCACCAACAACGACCTTGATCTCCTGGCCCTCCGCGCCGCGGTCGATGACCTTCCCGAAGGCTTCGGTGCGGTGCGGGCCCACGGCGGCGTCGGCCTCGATCCCGATGGTGACCTCCCTGATTTGACCGGCGTGAGGGTGGTGCTGGTTCGGCTCCTCAAGGGTCGGGCTGGTTGGGAACGCGCCTTCGGTGAACTGGCGGAGCGGTGCCGGACCGACGGCATCGGACTGGTGGCCACCGGGGGTGAGGCCGGCCTCGACGCGGACCTGGCCGGGGCCTCCACCGTGCCCGCCGGGACCGTGGCCCAAGCCCACCAGTACTGGGCCCGGGGTGGACCAGCGAACGTCACACAACTGCTGCGGTTTCTGGCTGACACCGTGTTGTTGGAAGGGTTTGGATTTGACCCGCCAACCGAGATTCCGGCCGTTGGCATTTTGGGTTCCCGGGCGAACGACCCGACCAAGCCCACCATCGCGGTGGTCACCTACCGAGCCGCAGTCTTGGCTGGCGACACCGTTCCGATCGAGCAACTCTGCGATGCCATCGAGGCCCGCGGCGCCAATGCGAGAGCGGTGTGGTGCTACTCCTTGCGAGCCGAGGCCGACGGGTCCCCGCCTGCCGCGCTGGCGCTGCTCCAAGACGTTGATGTGATCGTCACCACTACGTGGGCGGCAGGCGGGTCGGTGTATGCCGGGGACGCGATCGAAGCAACAGCAACTCGGTTCGCTCCCAGCGATACTGCCCCGGTGGGGCCGGACGGCGCCGCGGCCGGTTGGACGTCCCCGCTCGACGCACTGGGCGTTCCGGTCCTTCAGGCCCATGCGTCGACTGGCTCGGTCGCTGCGTGGGCGGAGGGTGACGGATTGTCGCCGCTCGATGTTGCCCTCGGGGTGGCCATTCCCGAACTGGACGGGCGGATCATCGGCCCGCCACTGAGTTTCACCGAGGTGGTCGACGACGGTGGCCAGCTCGGGGTAGCGGTGGTCGCGCACCGTGCCGTGCCGGATCGGGTCACGCGCCTAGCCGGGCAGGCCGTCCGCCTAGCCAAGCTGCGCCATACCCCGAATGAGGCCAAGAAGCTGGCGCTGGTGTTGAGCGCCTACCCCACCGAGCGCAGCCGTATCGGCAACGCAGTGGCCCTGGACACGCCTGCGACCCTCGTCCGCACCCTGGCCGCGCTGGCCGACAATGGGTATCGGGTCGCGCCTCCAGCGGCCGTCATTCCCGGTCGGACCGAGTCGCGCTGGCCCGCAGATGCCCCGGCCACCTTCGATGACGATGGCAACGACGTGGGCGCGCCCGGCAATGCCCTGGCCGACGCCGTGATGGCTCGGCTGGCCGATGGCCTGACCTATGACCAACCCCACCTGTCGTCGAGGGAACTGGCCCTGGCCGCCGGGCGCCTCCACATCGATGACTACACGGCCTGGTTCGCGACGCTGCCGCAGGACCTGCAGGACCTCGTGACGGAGTCATGGGGGCCCGCTCCCGGCGACGTGACGGTGCACGACGATCACCTCGTTTTCGCCGGCATAGACCTAGGCCATGTGGTGGTGGCCGTACAGCCGCCGCGGGGGTTTGGTGAGGATCCGATCGGTACCTATCACGACCCGGAACTGGCGCCACCGCACCACTACCTGGCCTTTTACCGCTGGTTGGAACTTGGTTATGGCGCCGACGCCGTGGTGCACCTGGG
>JANXNS010000037.1 GCA_025353965.1 Aquihabitans sp. | reverse complement strand
CCTTGAGTGCGGCGGACCCGGGGAACAGGGAGGCGGTATGGCCGTCGTCTCCCATGCCGAGGTGGACCATGTCGATCCGACCCAGATCTCCGAGCCGTAGTTGATACGGATCGGGTCCCTCTGGGCAGCGCATGAGGTGAGTGGCATTGGCGGCGCCGACGCGGTCCAGGAGGGCCTCTCGCGCCAACCGGTAGTTGGAGTCCTCGTGGTCGTGGGGCACGCAGCGCTCGTCGCCCCAGTACACGTCAACCTTCCACCAGTCGACCTGGCTCCCAGCGGTGTCGGCCAGGTGCTCGTAGCAATCCTGGGCGGTATCGCCGCCGGAGAGCGCCAACGAGAATGTGTCGTGCGGACGGGTCCGAAACGCGTCGATCACGCGCCCCGCGAACGCGCTCGCCACATCGTCCACGATCACCAGCTCGCCGGGGATGCCCATGGGGTCTACGCCTCTCCCTGGAGGGTGGCGGCCTTGGTACTGAGCGACGAGATGAGGTCATCGAAGGCTTTGGAGAACGAGGCAACCCCTTCGTCTTCAAGCTGCTGGGTTACCGAGTCGAGATCGATCCCGACTTCCGCCAGACCGACCAGGACCCCGCGGGCTTCGGCGAAGTTTGCGTCGGCAGTGCGGGCCACGGTGCCCTCGGCGTCGAAGGCATCAAGGGTGGCTTCCGGCATGGTGTTCACCGTGTCGGGGGCAATCAACGTGTCGACGTAGAGCGTGCTCGGGTAGCTGGGGTCCTTGGTAGAAGTCGACGCCCACAGCGGACGCTGCACCTTGGCCCCCCTGGCGGCCAGTGCTTCCCATCGCGGTCCGGAGAACCGTTGGAGAAACAACTCATAGGCCAACTGGGCGTTGGCCACCGCTGCCTTGCCCTTCAGGGCGAGCGCTTCTGGCGTACCGATGGACACGAGGCGCTTGTCCACCTCGGCGTCTACCCGGCTCACGAAAAACGAGGCGACGCTGGAGACCGCAGCCAGCGGACCGGCATGGGCTTCTAGGCCAGCGAGGTAAGCCTCGATCACGGATTCGTACCGGCTCAGGCTGAACAGCAGGGTGACGTTGACACTTTTCCCGTCGGCGATCACCTGCTGAATAGCGGGCAGCCCTTCTTCTGTGCCGGGGATCTTCACGTAGAGGTTGGGCTCACCTATCCGGGCATGCAGCGCCCGGGCCGACTCGATCGTTCCGGCGGTGTCTCGGGCCAGCGAGGGCGCCACCTCGATCGAGACAAACCCGTCGACGCCATCGCTTTGGTCGTAGACCGGTCGAAAGAGGGCCAACGCCGCCTCAA
>JANXNS010000009.1 GCA_025353965.1 Aquihabitans sp. | reverse complement strand
CGGCGCGGTGCTTGGTATCACCTTGAAGGTGGTGGCCCTTGAGCGGTTCCGCAAGCTTGGCGCGGCCCTCTACATCGTGTTGGGGTGGGCTGGGTTGATGGCATTCCCGGTGTTGTGGCAGCGGCCCGGCACCCTGGTGCTCTTCGCCGTCGGTGGCCTGCTGTACACCGTCGGCGCGGTGCTCTTCGCCATGAACAAGCCCCGGCTTTCGCCTCGGTGGTTCGGCTATCACGAGGTCTGGCACGCCTTCGGTGTGGCCGCGGGAGGACTCCTCTTCGTCGCCAACCTCGGCCTCGTCCGCGCTGGCTGACGATGACCAGGCTGGCAAGTCCAGTTATAGGGCCACGTTTCGGGCGCCGGGGGCTGAAGACTCCCTCCTGGCCGGCCCGGCCCGGTGAGGCTCGGCCGGTAGCATAGTTGCCGTGTCCAACCCTGTTCGCGTCCGGTTCGCTCCCTCGCCCACTGGCTTCTTGCATGTGGGGTCGGGCCACTCGGCCTTGGCCAACTGGCTGGTCGCCAGGCAGATGGGCGGGGAGTTTCTCCTGCGGATCGAGGACACCGATGTCGAACGCAACCGGCCGGAGTTAGTCGACAACGTGCTGGAAATGCTCCACTGGCTGGGATTGGACTGGGACGGAACTCCGGTGCACCAGAGCGAGCGTGGCGACCTGTATGCGGCCGCCGCGGAGAAACTGGTGGCGGCCGGCTCGGTCTACTTCTGCGACTGCACCGGAGACGTCGTGCAGGCCAGAAACAAAGAAGCCGGTGGGAAGCCGGGCTACGACGGCTTCTGTCGTGACCGCAACCTGGAGCCTGGACCCGGCCGGGCCGCCCGTTTCCGTACGCCCCATGAAGGCCGCACCGGTTGGGACGATCTCGTTCGGGGTGAGGTCTCGTTTGCCAACGCCGACCTGGAGGACTTCGTGGTCCTGCGGGGAAACGGCGCCCCGATGTTTCTCCTGGCCAATGCGTTCGACGATGCCGACATGGGCATCACTCATGTGATCCGGGGCGAGGATCACGTCAACAGCACACCCAAGTACTTGCTGTTGGTAGACGCGCTCGGCATGGCCCGCCCGGAGGCGTTCGCCCACATGCCATTGCTGGTAAACGAGGGCCGTAAGAAGCTCTCGAAGCGTCGGGACGATGTGTCCATGTCTGACTACCGCGACCGCGGGTACCTCCCCGAAGCCATGGTCAACTACCTGGCCCTGCTGGGGTGGGGGCCGGCCGACGGGGTGGAGGTGCGACCGATCAGCGAGATCATTGACCTTTACCGTCTGGCCGACGTGAATGCGTCGCCCGCCTTCTTCGACCAGAAGAAGCTCAGCTTTGTGAATGCCGAGACCATCCGTGGGTTGTCGTCGGAGGAGTTCCAGCGTCGGGCGGAACCGTTCCTCACCTATGGCGCGCCTGCTGTTGCGGCCCTTGCCTCGCTCGCCACCGAGGTACAGGAACGAGTGCGCACGCTTACCGAGGTGGAGCCCATGATTGAGTTCCTCGTGGTTGATGAGCCGGAGATGGATGAGGCCTCGTGGACCAAAGCCATCACCAAGGGCAAGGCTGTGGCGGAGATGCTCGATGCGACGATCGCCCGACTGGATGCATTGGCGCCGGGCGACTGGGCGCCGGAGCACATCCAGGCGGCGGTGAGCCAGGCCGCCATAGATGCGGGTCACGTCAACGAGGAGGGTGGTCCGCAGCTGTCCAAGGCGCAGGGTCCGGTGCGGGTGGCCATCAGCGGGCGAACGGTCGGGCCCCCATTGTGGGAGTCGATCACCGTGCTTGGCCGTGACCGCACCTTGGCCCGCCTCCGAGGCACTAGGGCCAGCGTGGGATGACCACCAATACCCCGGCCGCCGGCAAAGGGGCAGCTCAGTCCCCCGCGTCGGTGCGTGGGGGAGCGTCGGTACCGAACCGACGGCGCCGCCGGTGGGTCGTAGTACCGATCGCGGTTGTGGTGGCGCTGGTGGCCTACATCGGCGGAACGTTTACCCAGGTTTGGAAAGCGAGCGGGGAGGACCACGCCCGCAAGGCCCAGGCGATTGTTGTACTCGGCGCCGCGCAATACAACGGGACCCCCTCGCCGGCATTGCAAAATCGCCTGGATCACGCCTTAACGCTGTATCGCCAGGGCCTAGCCCCAAAGATTGTGGTCACCGGCGGTCGCCAGCCGGGAGACCGGTATACAGAAGCCACTGCTGGTTACAACTACCTTCGCGGCAAAGGGGTCCCGGACCAGGCAATTCGCAAAGAAGTGCAAGGGCGCACGACGTATGAATCGTTGGCCTCTGTGGCGCGGTTCTTGCGGAAGGAGGGCATCAACGACGTGGTCTTGGTATCTGGCCCAGCGCACAGCAAGCGGTTGGCAGGTATTGCCGGTGATGTCGGGTTACATGCCGCAATATCGCCCGCTAATGGTTCACCCGATGGTCGTTCGCTGGTGCGGGAGACGGTTGCGGTCTCGGCTGGGCGAATTATTGGTTACCGCCGGCTCGAACGCCTCGATCGCTAAATCCGAGTTAGGTATTTATTGCCCGACATGGTGAGGCGAGTGCTATGCCGTTATCGTGTTGGTCATGTCCGAGCCCGTAACCCCCGAATCTGCTGTCCGTCGCTTCTTGGCCTGGGTCGAGAACCCAGGCTCCGCCATCGATCAGGGCGCCATCGACCGTGCCGAGGCGGCGTTTGCTGCTGCCTCTGACCCCATCGAACGGCTCCACGCCGCCGCGGCGCGCGAGCGTGCCCGTGCGGCAGACGTTGCTGCCATCACGGGTGACTTTGTTGCTCACGCCCGGGCCTACGCAGTCTCAGCAGCCATCCCGTTTGAGGCATTCCGCGCACTCGGCGTGTCGCCTGAGGTCCTGGCCGAGGCTGGCTTTGCCGTGCCGACGCGTGGTCGACGGGGCGCGGCGGGCAAATCCTCTACCCGCTCGGGCGCTCCCCGCGCTCCGAAGATCTCGGTCTCGCTCATCAAGGGCGTAGCGGATCAGATGCCCAAGCAGTTCACCTTGGCTCAACTGGCCAACAAGGCCGGTGGCGGCTCGCCCGTCACCGTTCGCAAGGCTGTAGATGAGCTCATTGCGGAGGGTTTGGTGGCCAAGCTCGGTCCCGACTCCAACCACACCGGCCCCGGTCGAGCACCCACGGTGTACGAACTTCGCTAGCAAGGTCCAGGTCAGGGACCGTTCAGGGTTCATACAGGGTCGGGGTTGTCAGATACACGACAGGTTCTAGCCCGGTAACTGTTACAGACAGGGCACGAAGGCGAAACTGCTGCTCCGTACGGTCCCTGCCTATGAACATGCTCCGACTGCCTTGGTCCGGTGATGAGGCGGGTACCCCCGCCCTCGCCGGTGTTGGATCTGGGGGAAGTCCATCCGTTCCGGATGGGATGCGCCCAGGTGGAAGATTCCGGAGGCGCCGCCCGCGGTTGCCTTTGAGGGCGCTAAGGACGCGTGAGGTCCAGAAAAATTTTGGCCTGATGCTTGCTGGGAAAATGATCGGCATCACCGCTGTTCTCGGTGTGATGTTCGGCTTCACCTACTTCTTCGGGAGCGCTGCGGGGGCGACGGCCGCTGAGGCCGGTCCTAAGGTGGACAACCTGATTAGCCCGATCAACACCATGTGGGTGTTGGTCGCCGCCTTTCTGGTCTTCTTCATGCAGGCCGGCTTCATGGCCCTTGAGGCCGGGTTCGCCCGGTCCCGTGAATCCGTCAACATCATGATGGAGTGCATCTTCGACACCTGCCTTTGTGGCTTGCTCTATTTCGCCGTGGGCTTCGCCTTCCAGTTCGGCAAGGGCAATGGCCTTATTGGTCACTCGAACTTCTTCCTACAGAACATTCCGGCGACCTACGACTACGGCGGCATCTTCGATACCCGCGTTGCCTTCTTGGCCTTCTTCTTGTTCCAGTTCGCCTTTGCGGACACGGCCTCTACGATCACCTCTGGGGCCATGGTCGGACGGACCAGCTTCAAGGGTGACATCATCTACAGCGCTGTTGTTTCCGGCTTCATCTACCCGATCTTTGGCCACTGGGTCTGGGGCCCAGGTGGCTGGCTTGGTGGCGGTGGTACCAACTTCACCATGGGCATCTTCAACCCGCTCGTGAAGAACGACATCATCTTCAGAGACTTTGCGGGATCTACGGTGGTGCACACGGTGGGTGGCTTCATTGCCTTGGCCGGTGCGATTGCCCTTGGCCCTCGCCTTGGGCGCAAGTTTGCCAAAGACGGCGGTGGCCCTACCGCTCCGCACGACATGAACATTGCCGCTATTGGCGCTGTAATCTTGTGGTTCGGCTGGTATGGCTTCAATCCCGGCTCGACCCTTTCGGCCATGGACTTTGAAGGCATCGGCCGGGTGGCCACCAACACCACGCTGGCGGCTTGCGCCGGCGGCATGGTTGCGGTGATGTTTGTGTACCCAAGGTCGAAGAAGTGGGATGTTGGGATGATGATCAACGGCTTCCTTGGTGGTCTGGTGGCCATCACGGCGCCCTGCTACTGGGTGTCACCCACTGGCGCCATCATCATTGGTGCGGTAGCCGGACTCATCGTGCCCCTCGGTGTCGATCTCCTGGAGGCTCGTCGCATCGACGATCCCATCGGCGCGGTCGCCGTGCACGGCTTCGCCGGGATTTGGGGCACGCTTTGTGTAGGCCTCTTTGCCACCGGTAGCTATGGCATCCCGGACCCGGTTGCGGGGACCGCCGATGCCAGTGCGACGATCCCTAGGGTGACAGGTCTCTTCTATGGTGGTGGTGCCGATCAGCTCGTCGCACAGGCACTGGGCAGCCTGACCGCCGTGATCTTGGTGACATCGTTTGCCCTGGTCTTGTTCTTCGCCCTGCGCAAGCTGCCGGGATCGTGGAACCTCCGGCTGGAGCGGGACCTCGAACTCGAAGGCATCGACATCTCCGAGCACGGGCTTCCCGCCTACCACATGGAGTTTGGTCAGGGCTTTGCCTACACCACCTACACCGGTAAGACGGTGGGTGAGTCTTCGATCAGCGGCTCCAGTTCGGACGCCGAATCTGAGAAGGTCTGACCGATGTCGGCACCGAGCGGGGTCAAGCAGGGGTTCGCCCCTGGCCCCGGCCTTGCCGTGGAGGTTCTCCGCTGGCCCGTAGATGCGGGCCAGCGGGCGGGCCTCCTCGCGCAGGGGCGTCCTTGCCTCTGGCTTCTCGACCGGGGGGAACTGGTCCCCGAGCTTGAGGAATCTGAGGCTTGGGCCCGGTTGCCGGTTGATGCCCAGGATCTTCAGTCCCGGGTCCAGCGGTTGTTGGCTCGGTCAGGGGGGAGCGCACTGTTGCTCCCTGGCGAGGTCAGGGTCGACGAGGACGGGTTGCTCACCGTGGGCCACCAACGAGTCGTCGTCCCACTCATCGAAGCAACCATTCTCAACCGTCTCGGAGAAGCCCCGGGCCGGGTGGTAAGCCGAGAAGACCTGGTTCGCATCATCTGGCAAGACGACCGTCGCAACGATCGGGCGATCGATAGCCGTATCCACACTCTTCGGGCCCGCATTTTCCACCTGGGCCTAACCATTCACACCATCCGCGGCCGCGGGTTTCTCTTGGCCGCCGAGTCCGAATCGACGAACGTGCCCGCCTCTGAGCGGGATGCACCAAGGAGAGACCCATGGTCCAACTCGTGACCGCAATCGTGAAACCCTTCAAGCTGGAAGACGTGAAAACGTCGCTCCGGGAGTTCGGTGTGCTCGGCATCACCGTCAGCGAAGTCCAGGGCTACGGCCGCCAGGGTGGCAAGAGCGAGACCTTCCGGGGCTCGGAATACACCGTGGAGTTCGTACCCAAGGTTCGGGTGGAGGTCCTCGTAGAGGACAGCCAGGTCGACAAGGTCTTCGAGCTCATCGGCGAAGCGGCCCGCACCGGCAAGATCGGTGACGGCAAGGTCTGGTGCACCGAGGTGCCCAAGGTCATGCGGGTCCGTACATCCGAGATGGGCGACGACGCCCTCTAGGCATTGCCAGTCAGCCGGTGCCTTCCGGGCGCCGGCTGACTGGTCTGGCGGCTGTATCGCCTACGGTCATAGTTATGGCCCTCGCCCCACCTCCGACGTTCGACCCCGATGACTCCAGCGAGCTGGAAGACGAGATCGAGGCTGTTATCGGCGCCCGCCCAGATCTGGTGCCGTCCGTGCGCAAGATCATCGAGGCCGGCGAACCCAAGCCCGTTGCTAGCCATGCGCTCAAGCTCTTCGCAGCAGCGCTCGCTCAAGCAGCAGAAGACCCATCGCTCCCTAACCCGAACCGCAACCCGGCCACCGCGCTAGGTGCGGCCAAGGTTGCGGTCGGCAAGGGCAAGGGCAAGTAGCCCAGTTCAGGCAATAGCGGCGGCGGCGGCCCGGTCTTCGGTGACCGCATCGAAGGCCAGGTAGTCCTCGCCGGTGTCATCCCAGGTCTCGAACTGCAACACACCAAGCGTGTCGAAGCGCTTGCGTAGCCAACCATCGTTGGCGTCCAGCAGGCCCAGCTTCTTGCAGTTGGGCACGATCTTCGAGAACAGCAGTTGCTGGAACGGATCCTGGTTCTTGACCTCGTCGGTCTGGGCGAAGGTACGGATGGCTTCCTTCACATCTACGCCCATGCGCTCCCAGACTTCCTGCTGGAGGAACCGGTTCCGCATCCGCAGAGCCGCCTCGAAGGCGAACTCCTGGCGCTCGAGCATCTCGGGGGCGCTGAGGTCGGCGTAGAACTCCTTCAGCGAGAGCACACCGAAGGCAACGTGGCGAGCCTCGTCGCTCATCACGTAGCGCAGGAGTTGGCGTAGGAGCGGATCGGGGGTGGTTTGGTAGGCCATGCCGAAGGCGGCCAGGGCCAGTCCCTCCACCATGATCTGCATGCCTAGGTAGGTCATGTCCCAGCGGCTGTCGGTGATGATGTCGTCCAGCAGCATCTTGAGGTGGGTGTTGATGGGGTAGTGGCCCGACAGCTTGGTGTCGAGGTACTTGGCGAACACCTCGACGTGGCGGGCTTCATCCATGACCTGCGTTGCCGCGTAGTACTTGGCGTCGATCCACGGGACCGTTTCCACGATCTTGGCCGTGCACACCAGCGCACCCTGCTCGCCGTGCATGAACTGGCTCAAGCTCCAGTTCTGGCTTTGAATCTGGTGTTCCTTCCATTCCTTGCGGCCCCACTTCTCCAGCGACGAGCCGTAGACGTCGACCCCGAACGCTTTAAGATCTTCCGGCCCATTGGCAACGCCGGCCAGCTCGACCAGCTCGTCCTGATCGACTTCGATGCTCCAGTCGAGGTCCGTCTCGCCGTTCCACTGGGCGCCCTTGGCCTTTTCGTAGAGCTTGTTGAGAGCGGGGCGCCGTCCCTTCTCGTAATCCCACGTGAAGATGGCGTCGGCGTTGTCGCGCACTGCGTGCAAGGCCTCGGTCACATCGGTGTTGGTGATGGCGAGGATGGCGTCGAGGTTGTTGACGTCTTCCATGCCGGTCGGTTCGGTCTGGGTAGACATGATCGGAACTCCTGAGATGGGGTGGGTCCGCCAGCGGCCGGGGCCACGTGCCCAGGATAACGAGCGTTACTGGGTCGTGCGGCATTGGCGAATGTTGGGTATCTCGTCGGCGCCAAAGCCACAGCATTGATGGTTGTGGCCGACGTAGCGTGCCGGTTGTGAGTGTTCGCTCTGTTTCTGTCCGTTCCTCGTTGGCTCTTGTCGTGGCGGCTGCGTTGCTGGCCGCCTGCTCGAGCGATGGCTCGGACGCGGCTTCGCCCACCACGGCCGGGGTCAGCGGGATAGAGCCGCCATGCGAGATGTTGCACCGGCCATGGTGGCGCTGGTTGCCGTCCAGGGGAGCCTGATCGCGCTGGATCCCGACGGCGGCGCGAGTTTGGCCAATGTCGTGTGGTCGCTCTTGCCGCTGGTCCCGTTTACTTGGCTGGTGTGGGCCCAGGTGCGGAGCTTGCGCCGAGCGGACGAACGCCAGCGGATCCTGCAGATGTCGGCCATGGCCACCGGGTTCGCGGTGG
>JANXNS010000220.1 GCA_025353965.1 Aquihabitans sp. | reverse complement strand
GCGACCGACGTCGTTCCCGGTGAGCCGCAAGGCGGGCTCATCTTGAAGGACCGCGACACCGATAGCGACGCGATCCTTGACGAGGTGGGCGCAACTGCGACCGAGCACCTGAACAAGAGCACCGCAGGAACGGTGTCGGGCGGTGCAGCCGATTCGGCTGGACGAGTCTCGATCAGCTCCGACGGCTCCTGCGTGGCGTTCAAGTTCATCAACGGCTCCGGCCTCACTGCCGATGCAACGTCGAACGCCGTGTACCTGCGGACCCGGGGCGCAAGCCCGTCGACCGTGCTGGCATCGAAGACCATCAGTGGCCTGGCGGCGAGCGAGGTTGGCAATCCAACCGTCTCACCGAACTGCCGCTACGTGGGCTTCGACTCGCACGACTCGGCCCTGGCCCCAAACCAGGCATCACCGCTGGCCCGCGACGTCTTCGTCAAGGACCTGACCACTGGGACCCTCGACCGTGTTTCCAAGCTCAATTCCGGGAACGTGGTTGGCGGTGCGATTGGTACCAGCGAAAATGCGCAGACCTACGACGATGAGGCCTCGCTGCTGGTATCGACGGCAACGCAGATGGTAGGCGCCAGCGGAGGTAACGGCTTCCGTGACCCGTTCCTCGTCAACTACGACGAGGTTCCGACCTGCACCCCGGGCACGCCCACGGTGTCGGGCGCAACCACAACAACTGTCACAGTGGCCCTGGCCAAGTGCACAGTTGCTGCGGGCCAGGGCACGGTGCCCACTGGCTACACGGTGACGATGTACAACCGAACGTCGGCCACGCCCATTGCAACGGTCAACGTTGCGAGCTCGGCCACCACGGCCGTGTTCACGGGCGGGACCGCAGGTTCGCTGTACCGGTTCCGGGTGGCCGCAACCACGGTTGGAGGTGCCGGCCCGTTGTCGGTGTACTCCGGCTTCGCCATGCCACCGTTCAAGACGTTGAACCAGTACACCACCCAACAGTTCACCGATATGGCCGGCCGCGTGCCGACCCCAACGGAGCTGTCGACGTGGAGTGCTGCCCTCAGTGCCGGAACGCAGACGGCGAAGAGCTACGCAGTTACTGCGTCGGGCTTCACCAACTGGAATGGCAACAACGCCGCCTTCACCCGCCTTTATCAGGTTGCTTACGGCGTGATGCCCACCACAACGGAGTTCAACTCCCGGACGGCATCGCTCCGGCTGCAGGCCACTGCGACCGCCAAGCAGACGACCCTCGGGTCGATCTCCACGGCGTACGCAGGCACGGCAACGTGGAAGACCCGGTACCCAGCGGTTGATTCGAACACCACGTTCGTCACCAAGGTGTTCACCAACGCCACGGTGCCGGTCAGCGCAGCGAGGACGGCAGCCATCGGCTCCTACGTCACGAAGCTGAATGGTGCGACGATCACCCGTGCCGGTGTGATCGCTGCGGTTACGGGTTACAACTCGGCGAACGCCGGGCAGACGCTGGTAGCCACGGCACAAGCACCCCTGGTGAACGTTGTCGGGTTGTACACCGGCATGCTCCGCCGGGTTCCGACGGCAGGCGAAGTCACTACCTGGAAGCCGTTGTCCACCACGGCTCTCGCTAGTCAGGCCCTTGCCCAGTCCATTCTGGGTAGCGCGCCGTACGACGTGCGGATTCCCTAACAATTGAGTTTCGGGGGCCCGGCCGGTTTGACCGGCCGGGCCTTTCCCGGTTCACGCCCTGGTGCGATGACTCATTGTAAAAGCCGGTCGAAAACGGGCGCTGTGTTGAGCAGAGAAAAGCCGGTCGAAAGCGGGAGCACCTGATCATCCCTGGTGCGGTTCGGTGTCGTTCGCAGGCTTCCCGTTAGGGGGGCGTGTGTTGCGGCCCCGGACAGGACGGGGAGAAGGGTGCATACCGATAT
>JANXNS010000212.1 GCA_025353965.1 Aquihabitans sp. | reverse complement strand
CCACCGCTGCGTTGGATCTCCACTACCGCTCGTCGGTGTTGGATGCGCGCCAACTGGTGGTCTGGGCCGAGCTCGAACTGGCCCACGGAGATCAGGCCGAAGCAGAGGCGCTAGTGAGCGAGATCGTGCGGTGGCGTCGGGCCAACCAGCCAGGTGGTCAGAACGCTGGTTCGGTCTTCACGAATCCGCCGGAGGATTCCGCCGGTCGCCTCATTGATCAAGCCGGGGCCAAGGGCCTGAGGAGTGGTTCGGCACAGGTATCGCCCAAGCACGCCAACTTTATTCAGGCCGATCGTGATGGTTGGGCGGGAGACGTTTGGGCACTCATGGTTGAGGTCCGTCGTCGGGTGTTTTTGGACTCGGGTGTTGTGTTGCATCCGGAGACGCGTCTGGTCGGCTTTGCCCCTATGCCGGAGCTGGTGTCGTGAGTTCCGGCCTCCTCACACCGGACCACCATGCTGGCACCGAAACGACCATGGACCCTCGTCTCCGGGCTCGGCGGGTGGAGGTCGCTCGTGATGTAGGTCGTCGTCGTCGCCACCGAGTCCTGGCCCTGGTGATGATCACCACGCTGGTGGTCGGCGGCATAGTTTTGGCTCGATCCACGATTTTCGACGTTGATCAGGTCCGCGTGGTCGGTTCCACTCGGTCAGATGCCAACCTTGTGCTGGCCACCACGGGGATCCCCGCCGGTCGGGCCATGGTCTCGGTCGATCCGGAGCCAGCGGAGAAACGTTTGGAGCAGTTGCCGTGGGTGGCCCACGCCGTGGTCACGCGACATTGGCCGGGCACGGTGGAGGTACGCCTCACCGAGCGCCAGCCGGTCGCTATCGCTGGAGCGGGCCCTGGTGCGGTTCTGGTGGATCGAGATGGCCGAGTCCTCGGTCCGGCGGCCGGCACCGATGGGTTGCCCATTGCCGGCCCCGACCCGGTCGAGGGGCCGGGGATCTTTTTGTCGGCCGAGCGTCGTCGGGTGGTTCGCTTGCTGGCCGAGCTGCCTGCGGCCCTGCGGGCCGAGACGGAGCGGGGCACCATCGGCCCCAAGGGCTTGGGGCTCGTCTTGTCCGATGGAATTGCCGTCCACCTCGGCGACGCCACTCGCTTACGGGCGAAAGCAGAGGCGGTTGCGGTGCTGTTGGATCAGGCCAATCGGGCCACTATTGCCACCATCGATGTATCGGTACCGGGCTCTGCGGCCTTGACCCGCAGCCAGGTAGCGAAGGAGGGTGCATAATGTCACGCGTCCGTCGAGCTTTACATAACCCTCGACCGGAGGTCGAAGCTTCGACCTCAACTCATCATTCATCCTCTCGGAGGTAATCCCCATGGCCGGAAATCCGCAAAACTACCTGGCCGTCATCAAGGTCGTCGGCGTCGGCGGCGGTGGCGTCAATGCCGTGAACCGCATGATCGATGCTGGGCTGAAGGGCGTCGAGTTCATCGCGGTAAACACTGATGCGCAGGCGCTCATCATGAGCGACGCTGACATCAAGCTCGATATTGGTCGTGAACTCACCCGTGGCTTGGGCGCGGGCAGCGATCCGGAGGTCGGGAAGGCCGCAGCTGAGGCCCATCGGGAGGAAATCGAAGAGGTCCTCCAAGGCGCAGACATGGTCTTCATCACTGCGGGCAAAGGCGGTGGTACCGGTACCGGTGCGGCGCCGGTCATCGCCGAGATGGCCAAGGCCATTGGGGCGCTCACCATTGGGGTGGTCACCCGGCCCTTTGCGTTCGAGGGGCGGCGCCGGGCGGTGCAGGCGGAGGCCGGCATTCAGAAGTTGAAGGAAAAGGTCGACACCCAGATCGTCATTCCCAACGACCGGTTGCTTACCGTTTCCAACGAGAAGACGTCCATGCTCAACGCCTTCAAGATGGCGGACGAAGTCCTGCTCCAAGGTGTGCAGGGCATCACCGATCTCATCACCACCCCCGGCGTGATCAACACCGACTTCGCCGACGTAAAGATGATCATGTCCAATGCTGGCTCTGCGCTCATGGGCATCGGTCATGCCACCGGAGAAGGCCGAGCACTCAGCGCCGCTCGTGCCGCCATTTCCAGCCCGCTGCTCGAGGCCTCCATCGAGGGAGCTCGCGGGATCTTGCTGTCCATCGCTGGCGGTAGCGACCTTGGCCTGTTCGAGGTCAATGAGGCGGCAGAGGTCATCCACGGCGTCGCCCACCCCGATGCCAACATCATCTTCGGCACGGTCATTGACGATGAGATGGGTGACGAGGTTCGGGTCACGGTCATCGCTGCTGGCTTTGACCGCTGGGACGAGAAGAACGGGCGGGAGAACCGTCGCCCCACCACCAACGCCGGCGAGGCAGAAGCCCGGTCTGGTCGGTCCGACCGCCCCTCGCGTTCCTCAGACCTCTTCGGTCCTGATGGGGAGGACGAAGATGGCTCCGACGGCGGCGACGACGAGTTCGACGTCCCGTCCTTCCTGAAGTAGTCCCCATGCAAGTTCGTCACGCCTTCACCGGCCGCCGGAACGGAGACCTGGCGATCGCCGGAGAGACGGGTCTCCTGGCAGGCCGGCGCGCCGCGTTGGTCGATCGGCCGTGGACATGGCTCCGTCAGGTACACGGCAATTCGGTGATCACGGTGACCGAACCGGGTGAGGCAGCCGGGTTCGAAGGCGATGCCATCGTGACCGCAACGGCCGGAGCGGCGATAGCCGTTCAGACGGCGGACTGTGCCCCGGTTCTCTTCCTCGCCAATGGTGCGGTCGGCGTTGTACACGCCGGTTGGCGGGGGTTGGCGGCCGGGGTCATAGAGGCCGCCGCCGCCGCCCTGGTGGACCTTGGCCACCCTCCCTATCAGGCGGTTTTGGGGCCCTGCATTCGTGCTCGTTGTTACGAATTTGGGAGCGATGAACTCGATCAATTAGCCGATCGATACGGCTCGGCCGTCCGCTCAACCACCGCGTGGGGTAGCCCGGCTCTCGACCTCGCCGCTGGTGTGGGCGCGGCGTGTACAGGGCTCGGTGTCCAACTGCTGGATCAATCGGTGTGCACCGCCTGTAGTTCGAACCATTGGTCTCATCGGGCTCGGGCAGATTCTGGGCGCCAGGCGCTCGTGGCCTGGATCGAGCCGTGACCAGCGGGGTTGATCCGGCCTGGCCGCTCGACGTGGAGTCCGTCCTGGACCGGCTTGAGCAAGTTTGGGACCGCGTGGTCGCTTCCGGTGGCGACCGGTCCGCCGTCACCCTGGTGGCGGTGACCAAGGGGTTTGGCCCCGAGGTTGCCGTTGCGGCGGCGGCAGCAGGGTTGGTGGACCTCGGTGAGAACTACGCGCAGGAGTTGCTAGCCAAGGCGCCGGTGGTGGAGGCGACGGGTATCGAGGTGTGCTGGCATGCCATTGGTCGGCTGCAGCGCAACAAGGTCCGTTCGCTCGCTGGCGTCGTCGGGCTCTGGCAGAGCGTGGATCGGTCGGACCTCGCGGCGGAAATTGCCCGCCGAGACCCAGGAGCCAAGATTCTCGTCCAGGTCAATGTGTCCGATGAGCCCCAGAAGGGGGGATGTTCCCCCTCGGAGACCCCCGCACTTGTCGACGCAGCCCACCAGGCGGGGCTCATGGTGCAGGGCCTGATGACCGTTGGCCGGACCGGCTCGCCCGACGATGCCCGGGCCGGTTTTGCCCTGCTGCGGGATCTGGCCGATGAACTTTCGCTCCCGGTCCGATCGATGGGCATGTCGGGGGATCTGGAGGCGGCGGTGGCCGAGGGGGCAACGATGCTGCGAGTGGGTGCTGCGTTGTTCGGGCCTCGCCCAGCGCGGCCCTCAACCTGAGGTCTCGGTCGAGGGGCGGTCAAACCACTACCATCGGCGGGATGTGGCGCAAGGCAATGGTGTATCTCGGGCTGGGCGACGATGCGGAGTACGACGCGTACGACGCTAATTACGTTGATGACCCAGATCGGGGCGATCCGCCCGACCGGGCTTCGCAGCCGCCGCCCCGTCAGCCGCACACCTCGAACGTGTCCACCGTCGTGCCCGTAGCGGGGTTACCGGATGATCCGTCAACCGCTGGATCGGTTCGGCCGATCGGCCGATCCGGAGATCTTCGTGAGTCCGTGCCCGTTGGCGGCCAGACGGTCAAGCCCAGCGGGCTCCGTGCCGCTGTCCCTCGTCCCCGCCCCCAGGTCGTGCGGCCCATTGCGGTTATGCCCAACGCCAAGCCCCACATGGTGGTACCCGCATCGTTCAACCAGGCCCAGGACGTGGCCGACAAATTCAAGGGCAATCAGCCGGTCATCATGAATCTGCAAGAGGCAGACCACGAGTTGTCCCGCCGCCTCATAGATTTTGCCAGCGGGCTTTGCTACGGCCTGGGCGGCCAGATGGAACGGCTGGCCAATCAGGTGTATCTCCTCACCCCGACCAACGTTGAGGTTTCGCAGGAGGAACGTCGCCGGCTCCACGAGCGCGGGTACGACGCCTGACCATGGCTATCTTGCGCCTGATCGTTCTCGCCTACATAGTCGCCATTGTGCTGGTCATCGTGGGTTCTTGGATCCCGTTGGACCCCAACGGTGCGGCCCAGCGTGGCTATGGGTTCCTCCGTCGGATCACGGATCCAGTTTTGGAACCCGTGCGGCGGGTCGTCCCGCCCATCGGCGGGATGTTGGACCTCTCACCCACCATTGTTTTGCTCGTGCTGATGGTGATTTACAACCTGCTTGGTTGAGTCCTGGGGCCCGCTCGGAGGCGGCCGTTGCCGTCGCGGTAGAGTCGCCCCATGGAGCTGACCCTGAAACGCCTGCTCGAGCAGGCCGAGTTCACCCAGTCGCGCAAGGGCTACGACCAAAACCAGGTCGATGACTTCCTCGATCGGGCCGTGGCCATGGCGGCCAAGGTCGAAACGAGGCTCACGCAGGCAATTGAGCAGGCGAAGAAGGCCGGCTCGCCCGGCCCGGCGCCAGAAGCCGCTGGTCTCACCCCGGCTGACGTCGAGGCGGAGATCCAGCGCCGGATAGCGGAGTACGTGGCGGGAGCGGCGACCGCCCCCGCCAGCCCGACCGAAGATGAGAGCGCAGAGGAAGTCCGTCGCACCATCGTGTTGGCGCAGCGCACCGCAGACGCGGCAATCCGAGAGGCCCGGGAAGACGCAGCCAAGCTTTTGGCTGAGGCACAGGAGCGTGCCGCGTCGCTGCATGCTGAGACCGATGCGGCCTCGGCTTCTGCGAAGGCGACCCTTGCGGCGGAGGTTGACCGTGAGCGTCAGGCCGCCCACGATCGTTTGGCCGCGGAGATTGGTGAGCTGGAAGGTTCTCGTGACGCGCTCCGGAGCGACGTCACGGTGCTGGAAGGCCACGTAGAGAAGCAGCGGAGTCAGCTCGGTGGAACCGTGGCAGAACTCCAACGCCTGCTCGATGATCCCGCCGGTTTCCGCCTCGCCCCAATCCCCGCATTGCTGGATCCGGAGCTGCCGGATTTTACCCCACCCGCCCCTGACCCAGAGGCTGAGTCCACGCCTCAGGAAGAACCCGACCAAGCGCTCAGCTTCGGTGATGTCGACCACGACATACCAGGGCGGATTGAGATCCGCGACGGCGGCCCGCCGACGGCACCCGTCTCCGCCATAGACCTTGGCTTTGCGCCGGCCGCGCCGGAAGCGGCCCCCGCGTCAGGTGAGGGCGAAGATGCATTCCTCGCCGAGTTGCGCAAGGCCATGGCCGA
>JANXNS010000173.1 GCA_025353965.1 Aquihabitans sp. | reverse complement strand
GGCCGCTGTGTCTTCATCAATCAACCCGTGAAAGGAGGTGACCTATGGAACACCCAACCCCCAACACCGACCCCGAACATCAACCCCAACCCGATACGCCCGAGCGCGAGCCTGGATCTGAGACCCGGATCTATGTGGCGTCGCTGTCGGATTACAACGACGGCCGACTCCACGGCACGTGGCTCGACGCCAACACCACCCCCGACGAACTCAACACCGGCATCCAAGCCATGCTGGCCCGGTCACCGACCCCAAGGGCCGAGGAATGGGCGATCCACGACTTCGAAGGCTTCGGCCCGTTGCGGCTCGGCGAATACGAATCAATCGACACCATCAGCCAGATCGGCCGAGGCATCGCCGAACACGGCGCCGCCTACGCGCACTGGGCGAACCTGTGCGGCACCTCGGATCGCGAGGAACTCGCACGCTTTGACGACGTCTACCTCGGGCACTGGAACTCCACCGCCGACGACGCCGAAGAACTCCTCTCCGATCTCGGAATCGACCGCATCATCGAAGACCACGTCCCTGAGCCGTTCCAGGGCTATGTCAGCGTCGACAGCGACGGATTCGCCCGCGACCTCGAATACTCCGGCGACATCGCGGCCTGCGACGGAGACGGAGGCGTGTACTTGTTTGACCAGAACCGTTGACCGTAGCGAAATCAACAACACTACGATGCGTATGCGCATTGTTCCTGGTAGAATGGGTGTATGGGGATGGAGGAGTGGGTATGGACAAAGACCAGGCAGCCCGGCTGGGCAAACTCATTCGGCAACGCCGCCAAGAGCTGGGCATGTCAACCCATGAACTCGGCGAACGGATCGGCACCCGCAACTCAACGATCATCCGCCTCGAACAAGGCGCATTTGCGGCACCAAGCCCCGAGAAGCTCGCCGGGATCGCCGAAGCACTCGGAATCAGCCTCGCTGACATGTACGGCCACGCCGGCTACGTCGTCCCAAACGACCTCCCCGGGTTCCACGCCTACCTCCCCGCCCGCTACCGCAACCTCCCCCAAGAAGCCATCCAAGAACTCACCGACCTCTTCGAAACCCTGATCGCCCGACACACCC
>JANXNS010000157.1 GCA_025353965.1 Aquihabitans sp. | reverse complement strand
CCCCCAAGCTCAGCCCGGCACCACCAGAAACAGCTCGCCAGCCTCGAAAACCCGGCCCCCACCTACAGAACGGTGGATTCAGGCTCAGGTGGCCGACTACCCTGCGGGGAGCAAGAGCAGTTTGGCCCTGGCCATCTCGGGAAAATCAACCCAGCAATGGGACCCGAGAGCAGCGGCGCCGAGGCCATCGACGGACGAGCGGAATGGGTGGGGGACATGAGCCAGGACACGCCGGAGCGGACGCGTGGTCGCCTGGTGCGGCTGATGGATTTCCTTCAGGCCGTGCATGCACTGCGCTACCAACCCGTCCGAGACATTGCGGAATACAACGATTTTCGTGTTCAGGATTCTGATGTTGAGGCGCTCCCGGGGATTGATCTGGATATCGGCGGTGAAGAGTGGCTCGTGATCGAGCTGTTGCCTCAGCCTGTGCCGCCAGAGGTCCCAGAGCACCTGGTTGTGCGGGTCGATGGCCGACTGTCCATGACGCTGCTCCCGCACGTGTCGTTGGAGACGTTGGATGCTGCCGACGCGGATGAGGTTGGCGCAGCGCTCGACGAGTGGTGCGAGACAATTGGACGTAAGTGGCAAGCGGAGGCGCGGCTAGTTGAGGCCTCGCGACAGCTGTACAAGAACCTCTTCGAACTGCGCACTCGGCTTTCACGCGAGCACGACGCGTTTGAACTCGTTTGGGGCTTCTGGCCAATTCGATGGAACTCCGAAGCCCCGGTCCATCACCCCCTGTTCGTGATTCCAGTTGAGTTGGACTACGACGGCCGCCGTGCAGAGATTGTCGTGGCCCCTAGCGGTCCGGTGCAGCTAGTGGTTGACCCCGTCGCCGACCTTGATGGGCTTTCCGATCGGGCGACGCTTACCGCGATGCGGTCAAGCCCGACCGGCGTAACCGACACTCCGTGGTCCTCCGACGCAACGGACGACGTCAAGCGGGTGTTGCGAGCCATCGACCACGACGGGACGATCGGCACCCGCAGGCAGTCAGCCGGGGCCCAGGCGTTGGTCTACGAGGGTTGGCATCTTTTTGTCCGCAGGCGCCCCACCGACTACCGGGGGTTTCTTGAGGCGCTCCGCCTCCAGTTCGGCGATCCCGATGCGGAGATCCCGGCGCCGCTAGCGGCGGTGGTGGTCGATGAGCCAAGCAAACTGCGGGCCGATTCTGGCGCCGGGTGGCACGGCCCCGGCGGTACCGAATTTTTGTTGCCGAAACCGGCAAACGAAGAACAGATGCGAATTCTCGAGCGCGCAGTCGAGAGCAATGGTGTCACCGCCCAAGGGCCACCAGGGACCGGAAAATCGCACACGATCGCCAATCTTGTTTCTCACTTTGTTGCGGCCGGCAAGCGGGTGTTGGTCACAGCTCAAAAGGAGGGAGCGCTCGCTGTCCTTGCTGACAAGGTGCCAGAGCAGATCCGGCCCCTGTGCGTGGCGGTCGTCGGAAGCGATGCACAGAACCGGTCTGAGCTCGAGCGGTCGGTGAAGACGATCTTCGATCGAGTTGCTCAGGCGGACTCTGGCTCATCGGACCGGGAAATCGAGCGTCTAACTGAGGCGATCGACAAGACCGTTCGCGCGATCGGTCTGGCTGAGTCCCAAATTCGCGATGCCGTTCGGTACGAAGGTCAGGAAGTGGAGGGCGAGGCGGCCCTTCCATCGGAGCTTGCCGTGTGGGTGCGGAGCGAGGCCGAGAGACTCAACTTCATACCGGATGAGCTCGAACTGGGAACGATGCCTCCGGTGTCGGCCGCAGACATCGATTGGTGGTTCGAGGTCCTGAGGACGGTCGAGCCGGACGATCTTCATGCTGCCCTCGCACCCCGCCCGCCGGCAGAAGCAATTATCCAACCGAGCGAGCTGAATCGCCTTGCCCGGCTGCGCGAGTCGAGTGCGAACACCGTTGCCGTTCACAAGCCCAAGTTCCGGAGCATGAGCGCCTTGGACGAGATGAACGCAGAGGAGCTGAGCGATGCGGTCGCAACAATCGTCACGCTGGCGGAGGACGTGGCCAATCTGGAAATCGGTTGGATTGCGCAGGTCGCGGTCGAGTTGGCAAACCCATCGATGGGTGACACCTGGCGCAGCTTCCTGACGACTACGAGCACCGAGCTTCAAAAGTTGCGGGCCTTGAACACAGCGGTGCAAGGGGTAGACATTCAATTTCCGAGCGACGCGCCGCTCACCACCATACAGGTCACGCTTTTGGCGTCGCTCGAGGACCGGTTTGCTCAGGGAAAGAAGCTCAGCTGGTTTGGCCCGAAAGATGCGGCCAACTTGCTGGCACAAATATCGATCGATGGTGAAGCCCCATCGACGACGTCACACCTCAAGCTCGTCAACACCGAGTCTGAGCGCCGCCGGGTTCGCGGCCGGGTTGTCCGGCGGTGGAACGATCAGGTGAAGCGCGTGGATGGGCCAATTCTTGGCCGCGTTGATGACCCGCAGTGGAAACTTCCAGGGGAGATACAGACTCTCGAGCGAGTCAGCGCTTTAGTTGGCGACTTCGACGAACGACTTCGATGGCTTCGAAGCCTTGGCCTCGTGGTGGTCGGGCGCCCCGCCAGCGCTGACCTGGTTGGATTCTCGGAGGCGGTGGCTGCTGGGGATGCTCGTCGCTTTATGAGGGATGCTGAGACGGCACTCGAGGAGGCGCGAGCAATCATCGCTCCCCACTCTGCATCTGCTCTCGGCGAGCGGGCCCTAGCGGCATTTGACGCCAACGACCACGAAGCCCTGGGAGTCGTACGAGCGGAGCTTGAGCGGTTGGACGGCCTCCAGCCTGTAGCCCTTCGGGCACGGGAGATCAGAAGCGCCGTCTCCGGCGCCGCCCCGCAATGGGCATCAGCCGTCGTGCGACGCCAAGCCGATGCTGGTTGCGGATCAGCTGCGTTGGTGACGGAAGCATGGCGGTGGCGGTCGATCGAGACAGCATTGGGCCGGGAGCACCGATCGGTCTCGGTCAGCGACTTGCAGGTGAAGATCAGCGACCTCCAAGAGCGAAAACTCTCCCTGACAGCCGACTTGGTCGGAGCCTCGGCGTGGAAGGCCGTGGCCGAAAATTTCACTGACGAGCACCGGCTCGGCCTAACGGCTTGGCTCAATGCCACCAAGAAGTACGGCAAGGGAAGTGGGAAATACGCCCCGCGCTATGCGGCAGAAGCTCGTGAGTCGCTCGACCGGGCGAAATCCGCAGTGCCCGTGTGGATCATGTCTGTTCCTACCGTGCTCCGAACCTTCCGGCCAGGTTCTGAGCCAGCATTCGACGTGGTCATCATCGATGAGGCCTCGCAATGTGGCTTGCTCGACATGCCGGTTTTGGCGCTCGGCCGGAAGGTCATCGTCGTCGGTGACGACAAGCAAACCTCGCCCGAGAATGTTGGTGTGAATCGAGCGCCGGTCCACGAACTCATCGAGGAGCACCTGGGGGATCTTCCCAACCGCAAGACCGTGTTCGACCTGGACTCGTCGCTGTATGACATCGCACAGCAGAAATTTCCGGGTGTGGTTGTGCTGAGGGAGCACTTCCGTTCGCTTCCGGACATCATTGAGTGGTCCTCGAAGCAGTTCTACGGCGGCGACATCGTCTGCCTGCGTGACCGGCCACCTAGCCCGGGCTGGGTCGCGGTGGAGGCGATCCACGTGCCAGAGGGCTATGTCAATCGCGCTGACAGCACCAACGTGGTCGAAGCAGAGACGATCGCCGCGCGGATCGCTGAGATGGACGCCGACCCGGCTTATGCCGGTATGACCTTTGGTGTGGTGACACTGCGAGCCGGTGGCCAAGCGAAGCTCATCGACGAGCTCCTCTTAGATGCTGTCGGGTCCCAGGTAATGGATGCGAGGAACATCCGCTGTGGGGAGCCAGCCGCATTTCAGGGTGACGAACGAGACGTCATTTTCATCTCAGTGGTGAGCACCAAAGACCCGACCACCGGCCGAGCCCCGGGGGCTATGACCAAGATTTCGGACGAGAGACGGCTAAATGTCGCAGCTTCCCGTGCCCGCAACCAAATGGTCGTGGTGCATGCCGTCGCGGTCGAGGACTTGCCGAAAGGTGATCCTCGCGCAGCCCTAATCCGACACTGCTCTGATCCGGCACGTGCCACCGAGGGTCAGGCTGATCTGTTCGACACGTGCGACAGTCAGTTCGAAAAGGACGTGCTCGCCGACATTCTTCAGCGGGGCTACACCCGAGTCCGCACGCAAAAGTCGGTTGGCCAGTATCGAATCGACATGGTCATCGAGGGGCCAGGCGCCAGCCTTGCAATCGAATGTGACGGAGATCGGTGGCACGGGGAGGATCGCTGGGACCATGATCGGAGCCGCCAGCGGGTTCTCGAACGGGCCGGCTGGATCTTCTTCCGTGTTCGCGGTTCCGCCTACTACCGCGATCCCCAGGGCTCGTTGCAAGGGCTCTGGGATCTCCTTGACGAGCTTGAGATTCCGTCGGGCGACTGGGTGGCCACGTTGGTTGCGGAACGTGCAGCAGCGGCAGAGGAGCGCGCCCTGCTGAGCGCCGAGGCTGCGGCGGCCGTGGAGGTCACCGCAGCTGGGCCCGGCTCGGCACCTGTTGCCTTCACGGTCCCGGCCGCCACTCCTTTTCAATTGCAGTCAGACGCTCCAGCGAACCCGCCGCGAATGCTGCCCTTCCTGGATCCGCCGGATGACCGCTTGCTGGCTCCCTACGAATCGTGGGAGGCACGTGAGCCGGTGTTCGCCTCGGAGGACTACACGGTTGAGGAGTTGGGGAAGGGTTTGGCGCGATTGGTAAAGGTCGAGGGTCCGATTGTGCTGCGCCGGGCCTACCGATTGATCCACGACGCTGGCGTATCTCGTCCCTTCACACCAGCCGACCGAGAGGCCTTCGAGTCGGCTGCAGCGTGGGCGGTCGCATCCCGTCGTATCGAGATCGTCGACCCGAAACCCGGGAGCTATATCGACAGCACGGCCGTCCTACCTGGCAAGCCGACAGTGAAGCTCAGGGAGCTGGGCGATCGCGACTTGCAGGAGGTCCCAGCCACGGAGATGCGCAGACTCGGACAGCGGTTGCTTAGCCGAGGCGTGAACCCGGACGGACTATCGGAGGCGATCACGCTCCAGTACGGGCTGGACCCCAATCCTGCTGGCGACGCGTTTATCGCACGAACTCTCAAGCGCTGAGTTGCGGAACCTCCCCAGGTGACCGCTTATGCCTCGTAGCCGTATTCATTCAGCCGGCGTTTGGCGATCTGGAGCTCTTGGCGGCTGAACAGGTCCCGAAACTCCGGCCTCAGTACGTGGGCTTCTACCGAGAGGTCAAGACGGTGATGCTCCCAGAGGGTGGTGAAGCCAGTCGACACCGTGGTCGCGTTCAAGAGCTGGCGAGCGGTACCGACGCCGCCCAGCTCTGAGACCATCTGAATGAAGTACGTGGCGTTATAGCCGAGGTCATTCTTGGCATCGTTGTAGAGCTGCACCATCGCAACACGGAAGCTTTCCTCTTGAGTGGCAGTCATGGTGTGCTTTCTCGCTCGGTTAAATTAGAGCAAGTAGGTGCCAACCCCGCCCGCAACTCCACGAACTTGTTCACGACATCGATCAGGGACTCGATCTCAGCGTTGGTAGGTGGGAGGTCGTAAGCGTGGTGGTGGCACGTTGCGGACAGACGGGCCCAAGCCCAGGTGATATCGCCGGCCAGGGCAGTGTCGCCGACGTAGAACGGCAGGGTGACCTGCTGGGCACGGTCGGTCGCATCGACCATGGCGGGGAGGATGGTGGCCCACCACGAATCGAGCGCCGCCTCCATGGCTTGGCGGACCAGGAGTGCGGCGGCGAGTGTGCGGTCGGCGCCCAGCTGGCGGGGCGCGTCGATCAGCACCGAGCGTGCCATCACCAACAACTCGTTGGCCTCCATCAGGCCTTCTCCTGGAGGACCTTTACAAGGGCCGCGGTGTCGTTCACCACGTCGTGGGGGTTGGTATCGACGGCTTCGTGGGTGCCCTTGTTGAGCTGCTTCACCAGGTCGACCGGATTGAGCTTGGGGGCCAGCGTTTCCAGGCGGAGGTACACCTCCTTGTGGCCGCTGTCGCCGAACAGCCCGAATGCCAGGTGGGTGAACAGCGTGCCAAGACCCGAGACCTGCGTTTCGACGTCGGCGAACGGGGCGCCCTTGGCCAGCAGCTTCCGTCGGCCGAGATCTACGCTGACCGCCTCGAGGGCCTGGCGGCAGAGGCCGGGCACCACCCGACGGCGAACTTCGATCGGGTACGGATCGGACGAGGCGATGGCCTTGGCATCCTCTAGGTAGCGCTCGCTTGGGTGGGCCATGGAACGGATTGTTAGCTGTGAGTGCTCCTGACGGCTCACCTCTAATACTCGGGCGGCCACGTCGAGCCGGCGGCATGCATCGGGCAGGCGTTCGTCGTGGGTGAACACCACTACCTGCCGGGTTTTTGCCACCTTCTGCAGCACCCGCGCCAGCCCGTCGACCCGAGCGGCGTCGAGCGCCTGCACCGGATCATCGATCAGCACGAAGCGGAACGGGCTCTCGTTGTGGGTTGCCCTGGGCAGGAACAGCGCCAGCGAGAGCGCATGTAGCTCGCCCTGGGAGAGCACGCCCAGGCCTGCAGCGGCGGTGTCGTCCACCGACACGGACAAGTTCAGTCGGCGGTGGGTCTTGGAGCCACCGAGGGCCAGGTCTTCCACGCTCACGTTTGAGTCGTGACGGAGCTGCTCCCACACGGTTTTCACCTGGTCGGCGATCGGCTTGAACCGCGCGGCCCGTACCGTCACGCTTTCAGCGACCACCCAGTCGGCGGCCGCCTTTAGAAGCTTGGCCTGAGAGCGGTAAGCCTGTGCCTCCCGAGCGCCTTCGAGCCATGCGGCAATCTTCTCCGCAACCGGCCGCCACCGATCCTGGCGACCCTCCCGCTCGGCTTCCGCTTGTTCCCGCACTGCGGGGACCAACTCGGCGAGCGGCTGGACCTTCGACTCGAGGTGGTCGGCCAATGCCGCGGCCGTAGAGGGGGTGCCGTCGGCGACCAGATCCGGGTTGGCCCAACTATTCCAGGCAGCGAGTAGGTTCGTCGTGTCGACACCCGATGGCGGCTCGACCAAAGCGATGGAGGGCGGCGAGGGAAGGTTTCGCGCGGTGGTGAGCGCTTGGGCCAGTTCACCGTCAGCCGCACTGACCTCGGCAGAGACGGCCCGAAGCTCGGCGATCTTGGCCGTGGCCTCGATGGTCCACGTGGATGTGAGTACCTCGTCGGTGCCGCAGACTGGGCACGTCTCGCCGTCTGGGTGGGCGCCCTGCACGTGCAAAGCACTCTCGAGAAGTTCGGCGAGCGACCTTGCCTCCGAGGCGCTGGTGCCAGCGTGGCCCTGCACTTTCGCAGCCGCTGCCCGAAGCCGGTCCACCGACGCAGTCACTCTCTCGGTGTCCGGTGCTGCGAGGTTGGCGAGCGCCTGGAGTCGCACGAGATCCGGGTCTGAAGCCGACGTGCCGGTGG
>JANXNS010000086.1 GCA_025353965.1 Aquihabitans sp. | reverse complement strand
ATTGGGCCTGAACACAGAGTTCGGCCACTACATCGACCGGCTTCCCGGCACGACGCTCGCAACCGACAACTTGGCCAGCATGTTCGCCCTCAACCGGCGGCTGCGTGGCGCGCTGATCGGCCACCTGGCGCTCTTTGAGATGACCTCGGTGACGCCGATGTCGCGGTACCTCATGGCCGCCCGACGGCTCGGCGGCCTCAGGGCGTCCGAGCGGTTCTACGAGGTCCACGTGGAAACCGACGCCCATCACGCCGAACTCGCGCTCCACAAGATGGTGGCTGGGTTCGTGGCCACAGAACCCGACCTTACCTCCGACATAATCTTCGGTGCCGCCGCCCTCGCCAAGGTCGAGGGACGCTTCGCCCGGCATCTGCTGGCGACGTGGGGCGACGACCGGAGTTCACTCCGGCCGACCCTCACCGCCCTGCTTGGCGAGACGTCCGGACCGAAACCAGCTGAACAGCCGGCGCTTTATATCGAGGCTGCGACATGATGCTCGAACTGTTTTCGGTCTGAACCGGGCGGCCTGGTCCGTTCTTGACCTCAACCATCAGGTGAGAGAACTCGGCCAATCCGGCGACGCCGTCCAGGGTCGGGTTTGGGCACGACACGATCGGGAACCGGATGTAGACGGCCACGAAACCGGAGTGAATATGCAGATGACAATCGAGGCAGATCACCGCAGGGATCGCGGATGGTTCGCGGCTCCACGAGGGCCTGCCGTGAACGCTGGGCCTGATGACGCCAACGGTTTATGACTCCTCGACGCGCCTACCGGCCGAGCGCGATCGAGTCCACCCCTCCGCTCGTAGACCTGACCGATCCCGAACCGGTTGCTGCCCGTCTGGCCACCAGACGAATGCTGGCTGACAACTTCGACCAGGCCGCCGGAGAAGGGTTGGTAGGAGGGGTAAGTGAGGTGGTCACCAATGCCTATCGCCATGGCCACCCCCCGGTCCGGTTGCGCGGATGGGTTAGCTCGGGCGAGGCGACCGTGACCGTGACCGACCTTGGCGAGGGACCGACCGACTCGGAGGCGGGTCTGAGCCCCGCAACTCGCGACTACGGCGCGGGCGGTTTCGGGCTCTGGCTGACCTGCCAGCTCTGCAGCGAGGTAATGATGGGCCGCCATCCAGACGGCTTCACCGTGCGGCTGGTTGCCCGCTCATAGCGCTCCGTCCTTGCCAGCCGTTCAGCACTTTCGTCGCTGGTCCCGCAGTCGTCACCGGTGGCGGCTGGCGGCTGTAGTGGTCGTCGAAGCTCGCTGGGCGCAGCTTCACCTTCGGACCAGTCACCTCTCGGGGGTGGTGGGTGTGGCTGCCGTCGTCAGCGTTCACGAACGGGCATCGCCTTACAGTCCTTGAAGACGCCCCGGACTCGCTGATAGGAACATGCCCTCGATGGCTCATTCGTAAGGTGGCCTGGTTCGCAACACTGGCGGCGGCGCCGAGTTCGCCGTTTTGGGCGGCTATGACCAGGACCTCCGCGCCGACATCAACCGCCTGGTCAAAACTCCTCACCAAACACCACTCCTTCGGCGACACCTACGGGCCCCTGGCGGGCAAGGTGGCGCGCTCCGCTCCGGGAGTCGAGGCCACCGCGCTGACAAGCCACGCGTGAAGGCGCTAACGCCCTCGACGGGCGCCGCCCCCTTTACAGCTGAGCGGCCACGTCGGCCTATCGGCTGAGGGCGGGGTACGGGTTCGAGGCCAGCAGGCGGGCGAGGTGGGCGGCGGTGCTCGCCAGCGAACCAATGGTTTGGGTGACCTTCTTCGGGATCGCATCTAGGTCGTTGAAATCGATGCTGCCCATGGCCTCACCAACCCAGTAGGCCTGCGCTCCGGCTGCGATGGTGAAACCCACATCGGCCAGGCCTTGGTAGGCCTGTGCCGCAACGTTGTGGGCACCGTCCTCGTTGCCCACGGTGGCGACCACGGCCACTCGATCTTGCGCAATTGGCCTGCCATCATCGGCGGTCTCGCCGATGAATGCGTCCAACCGTTCGAGCACCATCCGGCAGATGCTTGAGGGGTTACCAAGCCAGATAGGGGTGGCGAGGATCAAGATCTGCGCGTCGAGAATTTTCGTCCGAAGAGCCGGCCACTCGTCGCCATTGCCCTCGTCGGACCTGACCCCGTGCTTCACGAGGTGGTCCACTACCCGTTCTGTTGACGTGGTTACCCCGTGGGGTCGGAGTGCGTCGTCGATCAACGAGATCATGAGGTCTGTGCTCGACGGTGCCGGTGAGGGCTTAAGTGTGCAGTTGAGAGCGAAGGCTCGTAGCGCTGGGTCAGTATCCATGTCATCCATTGCCCGATCGGGACTGAGGCAAACCCATGTGGTCGCGGCAATGACAGCTCAATCGACCGAATCAACCTCGAGTCGAGGGTCGTGGGCCGCGTGCGGGCGGTTTTCGTGGCCCGCCCGGCCATGGGTGCGGCGCTGTTCCTTCATCTGTGTCTCGAATACGTGGGGTTGCCTCGGCCGATTCATGGTGACCGCACGCCTCGAACAGATCAGCTGCTTCCTCGAAAGGAATATCAGCGCGACCGATGAGGTGGTGCAAGGAGTAAAGGTGGCCGCGTGCGCGTTCTACCTACTCCAGGGCTTCGCTCGCTCGGCCCACCGCCTCAGTTGTCTGCTCGTCTGAGGGCGGTCCAGGGCCCCGCCGGCTTGTCATCGCCGGGGTCGCTACGGCCCTCGGAGGTGGCCATGAAAGTCTCCCTGCGCAGCTGTTCGGGCATGTAGGCAGGTACCCGGTATCGGTGGGCTCAAACCGTTGGAGTGAGCGCTGCAGCGAGCCTGTCGGGTTCGGCCACGATGACGGGCACTCCTCGACCCAAGGTGGACCCCGAAGAGGCGGGCGGGTGAGCGCCGGACCAGACGCCCCCGCGACCCGAGGGCACGGGAGCGAAAGACTGCGGCTCCATCGCATGCGGGACACTGAAACGTGGATTTCCCTAGGGGCTCGCTCCACCGGTACACGGTGCCAACCGGTGGCGCAGGATCGAGGAGCAGATCTTCTACCCGGTCACCAGGGCGACGGTGAACGACGTCGACGACGACGTCCTCGAAGCCCTTGAGGAGCACCACGTGGTGAAGTGGCTGCTTGACGAGCTGGAACACATGGACTCCGCCGCTGAGCGCTTCAAGGCCAAGGTCACGGTCCTCATTGAAAGCGTCCGACACCATGTCGACGAGGAGGAGAACGGCTACTTCCCCAAGGTGCGCTCCGAGCTTGGCCGCAACGACCTCGCCGATCTCGGTGAGGTGATGGAGGAGGCAAAAAAGGCGGCCCCGACCCACCCGCACCCCCAGGCGCCCGACACCCCTCCCGGCAACCTTGTCGGCGGGACTGCTGCAGGCGTGGTCGATCGGTTGACCGACAAGGCTGCGCGAACGAGCAAGGCCACCGTGCGATCTGCGTCAACGGGTGCGAAGGCCACCATCGCAGCGGCCACGGGCGCCACGACCTCCACACGGCGCGCTGTCAAGGTAGGGGCAAAGCGCACCGCGTCGACCGCAACTGGGGGCGGCCAAGAAGACCGCAGCCACTGCCAAGCGCTCCGCTAGCTGATGGACGTGAGCCGTTCCGCTGGGGGTAGCCCTGTGATGGCATTTGGAGGTCTGCTTGAGTGGCTCTGGAACCTCAACGCCCGCATACTCGAGCAATTCGACATGCGGCTCGACGATGCGTGGAAGCCATTCCTTTCCGAGGACGCCGACAGCTGTCCTGTAAACCGCGCGCCCACCAGTGAGGGTTGGCGGCTGGGTGGGTCGGGTAGTGGGGTTTCCCAACGAGAAAAAGGATTTCCATGTCGAACGATGCATCAGTGACTAGTGACCTCATTCAGACCCTCGAGGATGGCAAGGATGGGTTCACCAAGGGGGCCGAGGCGCTCGAAAAAGATGGCGAAGCGACGCTTGCGGCCACGTTCCGTGAACTGAGCGCCGAGCGCGGAGACTTTTCCGACGAGCTGCAGAAGATTGCGGCTGGGTATGGAGATCACATCAAGGAGTCCGGCAGCGTGGCCGCCAAGGTCCACCGCGGCTGGATGGCGGTAAAGGACGCCATCGCTGGCTCTGATCCCGGCGGCATCCTGGATGCGGCCGAGCAGGGTGAGGACCACGCCGTGTCGGAGTTCGAGAAGGCCTTGGCGAGTGACATCTCCCCCGAATTTAAGAGCGTCGTTCAGCGTCAGCTCGGCAACATCCGATCCGCTCATAACCAGGTAAAGGCCTTACGCGATAGCAGGGCCAACGGCTAGCCCGTAGCCGACGCGGTGGTGGAACGACGACCCAGGCGCGGGCCAGCGGCGCGCCCAAGGGAAATGCGCCCGAACACCAATTAGGCTGAAGTTGGTGGCTTCTATTTTCGATGATCAGCGGCGCTTGGCCGCGGTACATCGATCAGCAATGTTGGGGTCACCCTCAGAACCAATTTTCGACGAACTAACCAAGGCCGCCGCCAATCTGTTGCGGGCCCCCTATGCACTCATCAGCATCATGGGTGAAACTGAGTCGTACTGGAAGTCCTCGTACGGTTTGCCGGACTCGATGCGGTCCGAGCCGATCGCCGAATCCTTCTGCCAATATGTGGTCGCCAGCGGCCGAGATTTGTTGACCGACGATGTTCGAACGAATGAAGTGACTCGCTCGAATCCTACGATCGAGTCGAAGGGGGTACGGGCCTGGGCAGGCACCCCGATTGAACTTCAGGGTGAACTGCTCGGGACGCTTTGTGTCATCGACAGTTCCGTCCGTGCGTGGTCGACCGAGGACCACGACATCTTGCGCTCGCTGGCCGCAATCGCATCTCACGAGATCAGCAGACGCGCACAAATGGCTGCGGTTCATGATGCAGTAGCCAGCGTGCAAGGCGAGAGCGATCGCATGCGATCGCTCCTTGACACTCTTCGCGCCAGTCTTCTCCCACCGCGGCTACCGCACATCACCCGAGCCGACATCGCAACGTGGTTTGAGGCAGCAAGTGATGGGGGACTGTCCGACGAAGTGTGTAACTGGGCGTGATCTGAGGGTCCGCGACTGATGGTCGCGGGCTGGAGAGGATTACTTCTGATGACTTCCACTATTTCTTCTACTGTTTGTTCTACGACGCCAACCGAGGCTGACGCC
>JANXNS010000084.1 GCA_025353965.1 Aquihabitans sp. | reverse complement strand
CTTACCGGTATCGATACCGCCGTTCGCTCCGGCACCGGCGCGTGGAAAATGGTGGACCGCTATGCGCTGAACCAACTCATGCCGAGCAACACCGACGGCTCAGACGCCAAGTTGTGGCTGGACAAAGTCCAGCGCATTGGCAACCCCACCTACGCCCTGCTGGGCTACACGGGCACCAACGTGACCATGCCTCCGGTGGAGTTCGACGGGGTATTGAAAGCCAACCGCGCCGATTCCGGCGGCTCGGTTGGTCCGGCACTTCTCCGGCGCCTGGCGGTTGTTTCTGAGGAGCTTGGCGCTCTCACGTACTTCACCTACGGCCAGCCGGGTCATACCTGCGTCGACAAAAATGGACCGTGGGACAACAACAGCCAGTACTGCTTCCCCATCTATTTCAAGCCCGATGGCGGGACCGCGGGCTGGGCGGTCAACAACACCTATGTCGTAACCCAGGTTCAATCGGTAGATGGGGTGGCAGGATCGCCGACCCAAACGACGAGTTATAGCTACGACACCGCACCAGCGTGGCACCACGACGTGGACGATGTTGCGCCCACCGCCGGCCAGACCTGGTCTGACTACCGCGGCCACTCCCACGTAACCGTGACCAACGGGGCATCTCGCACCACTTACCTCTATTACCGAGGGATGGACGGCAACAAACAGATCGGCGGGCCCCCACAGTCGGTCTCAATTGTTGATCAGTTGGGTGGCTCCGACGCAGATTCCGACTACTTGGCTGGCCGCCTGAGGGAAGAGCGCCAACTCGAAGATGTGAGCACCGGAAATAGCGCGCTTTCGGCGACCATTCACGATTACCAGGCGCCCGGTGGGCCAGCAAGCGGGCAGCACCAGGTCCACGTGGTTCGAGAAATCAGTGCTCGATCTCGCACCGTGGAGGGCGCCGGAACAATCGATACCCGCGTCAACTCAGATTACGAGGGCCATGGGATAGTCACGGTGGTTCACTCCCTCGGTACGACCGACGGCGGTGACGAACGCTGTACCCAGTACGAGTACACCCAAAACGTGCCCACTGGGATGCTCGACCGCGTCAGACGAGAGCGCTCGAGCGCCAACTGCGGAGCGCCGTACACCAGCGTGACCGACACCTTCTACGACAACGCAGCCAGTTTCACCGACGTACCAGGCCGGGGTAACCCAACCCGCGTCCGCAAGTACCTGGATGCAAGCCTCGTGTCCACCAACGCCATCACCACCTCAGCCACCTATGACGGTTTCGGCCGGCCCACCTCAGCAACGTCGGCCCGCTCCAAGGTCACCACCACCACCTACGGCCCAGCCACCAACGACCACACCAACTCCGTCACCGTGGTCAACCCCAAGGGCTACACCACGACAACCAACCTGGACGCCCGCCGCGGCCAGCCCATCTCCGTAGTGGACCAGAACGGGCGCACAACTTCCAGCACCTACGACGCACTGGGCCGCCTGGCAACCGTTGCCACCCCGCAGGACACAGGGAGTGGTCTGTTCAGCTACAAGTTCGGATACGAGGTCACCAAGAGCTGGGAGTCCAAGGTCCACAGCTACCAACGCCTCGGCACGGGCTATGTGGACTCATGGACCCTTGTTGACGGCTTCGGCCGAACCCGCGAAACCCAAGCCGATGCCCCGTCAGGGGTCGACCGAGTAGTCAGCCAAACCACCTATGACAGCCGGGGTCTGGTGGCCACTCAGTCCCAGCCGTTCCATGCCTCCGGTGTCACGGCTTCGGGACAATCCAGCCTCGTCAACGCGGCACCCAGCGCCGTCCCGAACGATACGGCAACGGCTTACGACAGCGTTTCTCGCCCGGGCTACATCTCAGCGCGGGCCAACGGCGTGTCGGTGTCGCTGGCCACCAAGACTTACAGCGGCTTCACCACCACCTCGGTGAGCCCTCGCGGCGCTAGCAGGAGAGACACCACCAACGCCTACGGGGACTTGGTCCAGGTCAAAGAACTCTTCAGTGCCGGGGGTGCCCAATACACCCTCACCAAGTACGACTACACCGCCGCCGGGTTGTTGTCGTCTATCGAGGACACCAAGCAGAACCACACCACCTATACCTACGACATGGCCGGCCGTCGCACCGCCGCGGATGATCCGGACGCAGGCCAATCCAGCGCGACGTATGACCGCGATGGCAACGTACTCACCTCAACCGACGCCAAGTCCCAGACCATCTCCACGGCCTATGACGACCTTGGCCGGCCCACCCAACGGACCGGTCCTGGCGCAGCAGTCCTGGCCAACTGGACGTATTGGGAAGCGACCGACACCCCGTCCAGCAACCGTGGTCGCCCGAAGGCCACCACTTCTTTCGACGGCGCCAACGCCTGGGTGTCGACGGCGTCAGCTTACGACAATATGGGCCGCCCGCTCACTACCAGCCTCACCGCTCCTGCCAGCGCGGGAACCGGGTTGGCAGGGACCTATACAACGAACACGACCTACGACACCCTTGGCCACCCGACCACGGCAACGTTCCCGGCAGTGGCCAATCTGCCCACCGAGAAACTCACCTACGGCTACAGCCCTTTGGGGCTGCCAACCACCCTCAACGGGGTCGACAACCCAGGGGCAACCCCCGGAGCGGCGCACAACTACGTGTCGGTCACCACCTACCAAGGTGACGGGAAACTCCGCGACCGCACCTACGGCACCGGTGCCAACCCGGTGCGGCGGGTCTACTCATATGAGCCAGACCACGGACGCCTCGGGACTATCACCACTGGTTTCGTTGGGGCACCAGCCGGTTTCCAACAAGACACCTACACCTATGACGCCGACGGAAACGTCAGCTCCATCCTCGACGAATCACCCGCCATCGCTGCTGGTGGGCAGCGCCAGTGCTTCTCCTATGACCTCCAATCACGCCTGACCGCAGCATGGACCACCGACACCTGCGCCGGGGTCACAACCGCCAACTCCACGATTGGCCCGGACCCGTACAAGCAGCAGTTCACGTATGACGAGCTGGACAACCTGACCTCGATCAAAGAAGGCACCTCCTCTTCCACCACCCGAACCTACGGCTACTCCACGGCCAGCAAACCCCACGCCGTCTCCTCGGTCGCCACCACCGCCGGGACGGGGACAACCGGCTACACCTACGACGCCAACGCCGCCACCACAACCAAGACCAACGGCACCGCAACAACAACCAACACCTGGGACGCCCAACAGCACCTGGTCTCAGTAACCGACGCCAACGGGACCACCTCAAACGTCTACGGCGCCGACGGCACCCGGCTCCTCCGCAAAGCCCCGGATGGCGCAGGAGGCATCACCACAACCCTCTACCTCGGTGCCCATGAGGTCACCCGAACCAACGCAGGGGCAACCACGGCTCGACGGATGTACAGCTTCGGCGGAGCAACCGTGGCCCAACGCGACGCCGCTGGGATCCACACCACCCTCGCCGACACCCAAGGATCCGCCCAGCTCAGCGTGGACGCAGGAACAACCACCGTCCACCGCCAGAGATACCTCCCCTACGGCGCCAGCCGAGGCACCCCCAACCAACTCCCCGGCGACCAGGACTTCCTCGGCAAAGTCAAAGATGACACCACCGGCCTCATCCAAATGGGCGCCCGCTACTACGACACCGACCTCGCCAAATTCATCAGCGCGGACCCCCTGCTCGCTGTCGGCAATCCCGGAAGCCTCAACGCCTACAGCTACGCCAGTGGCAATCCCACCTCATCAAGCGACCCCAGCGGCCTCTTCCCGAACAACCACATGACCCCAGGCGACTGCGGAAGTTGCGGCAAGGGAAGCGGCGGCGGCCCCACACTCACCTCGATAGTCCAAGAAGCTCAACAAATTTTCTACAAGGACAACGCGCCTTACGCTCTCCCAAAGGGAAGAGGCCACCACCGGGCAACCAAGGAGTGGAAGGCTCATAAGGAGTACCTCGCCCAATGCGCATATCAGGGCGCCTCGTGCATGGCAGCAAGCGCTCTGGAACTCGGACTTTCGGTCAGCGATGCTCACTACGTCTTGGGCCAGTACTGCGGTGGTCCGTTGGAAGGCGCGACCGGCGGCGGCTGCGCCTCGGGCGAGGCCCGCTCAGATCCGCTCTCCAATTTCCTAACCATCGACCTGCCAATCACGCTGCTCACAGGGGGACTGGGGACTTTCGTGCTCGAAGGGGGCCTCGAAGCAGCGGGAACCGACGGCCTGCTCTCCGTTCTGGCAGAATCGAGCGGAGAAGCCGCAAGCGAAGCCGTAGTCGGTGCCGCCACAGAATCGGGGCCCCTTGCCCTCAACGCCGGGTCCGAGGTCAGCCAGTGGGCCGGGCCGACTCTTAGCCGAGTGACACAGTCGGAGGAGACGATGTATCGAGTCTGGGGCGGTGGCTCCGCCCAAGCTGGTGAATGGTTGACGTCGATTGAGCCAGCCTCGTCGGCAGCGGCGTACGTTTCCGAGGTCATCGTTCCCGCGGGCACGACAATTCAGGTTGGTACGGCTGGCGAAGCGTTTGGGCAGGCTGGGGGATGGTCCCAGGTCCGTCTTTTGAATGAGATTCCGCTGTCGAGCTTCGGAACTGGGGTGCCGCTAGCACCATGAGTACGAACCGCGTTTTCTCCGTTGCGCAAAAGACGGCCGTCGTTATGGACCCGGAGTCGGGGCAGGTCATGTGGTCCGGCCGTCCGCTCGGCCGCGAGGTAGTCGACCTGATCCCTCTAGAAGGCTTGAATCGAGCCGTCGTTCTCCTCGAGAGCTGGGGCTCACCTCCCGACGATCGAGCGAACCTTGTCTCGATCGATCAGCTCGGGCGGCTGCTGTGGCGCGCGAGGCTTCCGACCGACTCCTCTTCGGACTTCTTCACTTCCGTTGAAGTCATTGGCGATGCGATCACTGCGTCCAGTTGGAGCTGCCACCGACTACAGATTGATCCGAACACTGGAATAATTCTCAGTGATGTTTTCACGAAATGAATTGTGGCTGGCCCGCGAACTTTCCTGCGCGGGCCACGCGGCGCCGAACGTGTGCGGCTGAGATGGCACGACCCCAGCCCGGACTTGCCGTGACGATGCCCTGCGATGCTGGTTTCCTGGTTGCTCTAATGACGCACGAGGTGCCCAAGATTGGAGCGCTCATGTGGATAGCAACGCCAACCTTCGACGAGGAACCGTCTCTCGACGACGTCGAGCAAATTGCAAGTTGGCGTTGGCCTGTGTTCTTTCCGCTTGGAGCAGCGATTCGTCGGCGCATTTTCGTGGCGATCGGAGTGGTCGACATTCCCGAAGCGCTTCGTGCGTTCCCCACGCTGCGGAGCGGGCATCGAAGCATGGGATACACATCCTTCACCGAGGTTGACGGGGTAAGGCATCAACTGGGAGCCACCACCGATGCCACGCTCCCGATCTATCAGATTGTCAATGACACCAGGTTGAAAGAGATGGTCGTGTCAGGCTGGCGACCGCAGGACGAGTGGTGAAGCGCCTCACCTCACCGTAACGCATGGTGGAATTGAGCTTCCCCCGGTCTGACGGACACTCAACCTGAGGCGATGAGAGTTGCCCCTGGAAGGATGTTCACTATGCCCAGACCACACCCACTGGAGTTCCGTCAGCGTGCTGTGGAGCTCGCCCGGCTCGGCGACAAGCCGGTCTCGGAGATCGCCAGCGATCTCGGGATCAGCGATTCGTGCCTGCGCGGCTGGCTCAAGCAGGCTGACATTGATGAGGGCCGCCGTGGTGGTGTCTCGTCCGCGGAGCACGACGAGCTGGTGGCGTTGCGCCGCGAGACCCGGACGTTGCGCCTCGAGAACGAGATCTTGAAGCGGGCCGCCGCCTATTTCGCTCGGAAGAACGTCCTCCCAAAATGACGTACGCCTTCATCGCCGAGCGTTGCTCGGACCTTCCGGTAGCGCCCTGCTGCCGGGTGATGAAGGTGTCGACCTCAGGGTTCTACGCATGGAAGGCCTGCCCGGTGACGGACCGGGCGTGGGCCGACGCACAGCTGACCAACACGATCTTCGACATCCACGTCATGTCGAGATGCTCCTATGGGTCGCCGCGGGTGCACGCCGAGCTGCGCCTCGGCGATCAGCAGCTCCGCTGCTCACGCAAACGCGTCGAGCGGCTGACGCGCGAGGCCAATATCCAGGGCATCTACCGGCGTCGCGGCCGCGGCTGCACCCGCCGCGACGGCACCGAACCATCCGACGATCTGGTCGGCCGCCAGTTCGACCCGGACGGTCCCGACCAACTGTGGGTCATGGACGTGACCGAACACCCGACCGGCGAGGGCAAGGTCTATTTGGCCACCGTGCTCGACGCCTACAGCCGCCGCGTTGCCGGCTGGTCGATCGCCGATCACATCCGCTCGGAACTGGTCGTCGACGCCGTGCAGATGGCCATCTGGAGGCGTCAGCCACCCGAAGGTCAAACCATTGCTCACAGCGACCACGGGTCGGTCTATACGTCATGGGCCTTCGGCCGCCGGCTCCGCTCAGCTGAACTCCTCGGTTCCATGGGCACCATCGGCGACTGCTTCGATAACTCCGTGGCCGAGAGCTTCTTCGGGACCCTGGAGCTCGAGCTCCTCGACGAGCACCGCTGGACCACCCGCCAGCAGCTCGCCCTGGCGATCTTCGATTGAATCGAGACCTGGTACAACCCGCGTCGCCGCCACTCCTACTGCCGAATGCTCAGCCCCATCGACTACGAGAACACCACCGCCGCCAACGCGGCATGATCAACCCCAAACCCCAACCGTCCGCCGGACCGGGGGAAGCCCAGGATGCTTCGATGCGTCGCCCGGGGGACTGTCCGACGAAGTGTGTAACTGGGCGTGATCTGAGGGTCCGCGACTGATGGTCGCGGGCTGGAGAGGATTACTTCTGATGACTTCCACTATTTCTTCTACTGTTTGTTCTACGACGCCAACCGAGGCTGACGCC
>JANXNS010000083.1 GCA_025353965.1 Aquihabitans sp. | reverse complement strand
GGCGTCAGCCTCGGTTGGCGTCGTAGAACAAACAGTAGAAGAAATAGTGGAAGTCATCAGAAGTAATCCTCTCCAGCCCGCGACCATCAGTCGCGGACCCTCAGATCACGCCCAGTTACACACTTCGTCGGACAGTCCCGGTGGGCCCGTTCACGGGGCCTCGACCAAGTCGTCGAACTCGCCGGCGTCGGCCCAGGCCTTGCGTTCCACGTCGAAAGCGGCCCGTTGGGTTGTGCGGAACTCGGTGATCGACGATTCGTGCTCGGCCAGGTAACGCTCGTGATCGCTCAGGCGGAACGACGTCTCCTCGATGTTCAGTGGCAGGTCGCCGGCTCCTTGCTGGGCTCGCAGATCGTGCAACTCGTCAGCGGGCACCGGGTACCACCGGAGCTGGTCGAACGAGTGCAACAGCCATGGCTGGTCGAAGTGCGGCCCGAGCGCCTGGCGGTTCCACACCTGCACCGTTCGGCCCACGAACTGGTAGCCGCCGGGTCCTTCCATGCCGTAGATGCAAAGGTATGACCCGCCGATCCCCACCGAGTTCTCGGCGGTCCAGGTGCGGGCCGGGTTGTACTTGGTGGTGACCAGCCGGTGGCGGGGGTCGAGCGGCGTGGCCAGCGGAGCACCGAGGTAGACGTCGCCGAGGCCGAGCACCAGGTAGGAGGCATCGAACACGATGCGCTGCACGTCGTCCACCGAATCCAGACCGTTGATGCGCCGGATGAACTCGATGTTCCAGGGACACCACGGCGCGTCGGACCGAACACCGTTCATGTATCGGTCGATCGCCTCTCGGGTGGCCGGGTCGTCCCACGAGAGCGGGAGGTGCACGATGCGCGAGGGGAACACCTCGTCGGCCAGGTCACCGAGATCCGCACACGCCTCCCGGAGGGCGGCCAAGGCCATGGTGACCGTGAGGTGGCGGCCGTCCACCTGGACGAGCAACGACCGCACGCCGGCGGTGGCGTCGATGAGGCCGGGACCGAGGTGGCGGCGTACCCAGCGGTCGAGGGCCTGCACCCGCAGCCGCAGGCGGAGGTCGAGCGCCATGGGCCCGAACTCCACCAGAACGAACCGGTCACCGGCCCGGCGATACGTGATCTCGGGGACTTGATCTGTTGCCTGGTCTCGGGCGAGCACCCCGTTCCCGGCCGACAGGACCACGGCGTCGTTGCGCACCAGGGCCGCGTTCCATGTGGGGCGGGCCACGGGCCAGATCGGGTCGGTGGCGCGAGCCAGCCAGTCGGCGCGCCGGAGGTCGGCCGCCTCGGCATGGGCCAGGCTCCAGGGCACCAACTGCACGGTGTCGCCGGGTCGGAGTTGGCCCAGCTTCCACCGCTCGCCGGCAGCCACTACCGCGGGACACACGAAACCGCCGAGGCTCGGTCCGTCAGGACCGAGGATGACCGGCATGTCGCCGGTGAGGTCGACCGAGCCGATGGCGTAACCGGTGTCGTGGATGTTCGACGGGTGTAGACCGGCATCGCCACCATCGGACCGGGCCCAGCGCGGCTTCGGGCCGAGCAGGCGCACCCCGGTGCGGGCCGAGTTGGCGTCCACTCCCCACGCGGTCCGCAGCAGCGCGGCGAGCCCCGCCTCGGTCAGGAACTCGGGGGCGTTGTGGGGTCCGAGCAGCACGCCGATCGACCAGTGGATCTCCAGGCGAGGTGCAACCCCGGGGGCCAGGGCCCGGGGTGAACCGGCCACGGCAACACCGATCGGCAGGACATCGCCGGCGGCAAGGGCCCGGCCCTCGTGGCCACCGAAGCCGGCCAGGGTGAAGGTGGATCGGCTGCCCAGGTACTCGGGCACGTCGATGCCGCCGCGGATGCCCAGGCTGGACCGCAGCCCCGGTACGCCGATGGCCACCGAACCGATCTCGACGGTACCGCCAGGGGGGACGGTGACCGGCACCCATGGCGGCATCATCACCCCGTCGAGCCGGAACGACATCGGGGCGCCGCCTAGGGCGATCACGCCACCGTCGGGGAACCGCAACGTTGGACCGCTGGTGGTCAGCTCCAGGGCAGCGGCGCCCTCGTCGTTCCCCACCACCTGGTTGGCCAGCCGGTGCGACAGGTCGTCCATCGGCCCGTTCGGGGGTACCCCAACGTGCCAGTACCCGGTCCGGCCGGGCACGTCCTGCACGGTCGTGAAGGGTCCACCGGCAACCACCTCGAACACCGTCACCCGGGGTCCGGGGCGTACACGGTGAGCTGCACCGGGGTCGGGTCGAAGCCATTGCACGGGTTATTGATCTGCGGGCAGTTGGAGATGAGGGCGATCACGTCGACCTCGGCTCGGAGGTCGACGTGGAGGCCAGGGGCCGAGATGCCGTCCACGATGCCGAGCAGGCCGGTAGGGCCCACGGGCACGTTCATGAACCAGTTGATGTTCGACACCAGGTCTCGCTTCCCGAGGCCGAACATCGATCCCGCGTCGAGGAAGTTGTCGACGCAGGCATGCTGGTGGAGCGTGTGGTGGCCGTACCGCAGCGTGTTCGACTCTCTACTGCAGGCCCCGCCGATGGTGTCGTGGTGCGCCAGGCTGGTCCCGGTCACCGTCAGCAACACGGTGCCCTCGTTGGACCGGAGTTCACTGCCGGCCACCAGGTAGATGTTGCGTTGTGCGGTGATGGTGTCAGCGGCTGAGTAGCGCTCCGTGGTGTCGTGGGCGGCGTAGAAGAGGCAGTCGACCGCCTGGTTGCCACCGAGGTCCACGATGCGCAGCGTCTGGCCGGCGGTGATCACGTGAGCCCAGGGCGCCCGTGCTTCGAGCGCCTCGTCGTGCACCACGGCACCTGTCGGGGCCGCGGGCCGCACCGCCGCCGTACCGGGCGCACTCGTCTCGACATCGCTCATCGGGCGCCGGTCAGAGCCAGGAACGCCTCAGTGTTCTCGAAGGCTCGGGTGCGCTCGGGTGACGTAGTGCGGAACGGATCGGGGCTGGGCCGGTCGGCGCGCCAGGCGGTGGCCCGGACTGGGCCGGCCGTGAACCCGGGGCGATCGTCGAGCGGGTGGGGGCCCACAGCCAGGAGGACGACGACGTCCATCTCGGCCCGCAGTTCGACGTGAGCGATCCTGCCCGTAGGAGCCGACAGCGACAACCCTCCGTCATCGGCCACCCGCACGCCGGCAAACAGGTTGAGGCCCGAGGTGAGATCACGTCGGGCCAGGTCGCGCCGAGCAGCGGCCAAGGCCAACAGGTCACGGGTGTTGGGCTGCGGGCCGTGCACGCCACCGTGGCCGTAGGTTGCTTCATTGGCGAGTCGGTTCGTGTGGCCGCACAGTGCATCGTGGCCCGGAGCGGTATCGGCCACGATAGTGAGCAACACCCGACCGAGGTCGGACAGCACGAGGGATTCCTCGCCCAAGTACGCCTGCCATTGCACCTTCACGGTGTCAGCCGGGTTCAGGCGCTCGGACAGAAGGGCCGCGTTGAACACCTGGAGATTGGCGCAGGTGTCGCCGGTCAGGTCGGTGAACCGCACGACCGTGCTGCGGAGCAACAGCGCACCGGCGTAGCCACCGGCACCGAGCACCTCGTCCCACACCACCGCTCCTGCCGACACGCCATCGGGCAGATCACCCGCAGCGGCGGCGGGCACGGTGGCCTGGGTTTCGGCCCCGGTGCCCGCCTGCGAGCGGGCATGGGCCAATGCGTCCTCGAGGCTGCCTGTGCCGTAGTCGTCCAACGGTTGCGAACTCATGGTTCCTCCTCCGGTTGTTTCGATGCTCCATCGAAACAACCTCATGGTGCCTTGATACCGGGGTCGCGCACAATGGGCTGACCCGCCTGTTCACGCACTCGAAACGAACGAACGCGAGGGCACCACCGTCCGTCGAGCTCCCCACCATCGGTACGATCAGCCAATGCCCACGGCATCGGAACGACCCACGCCTCGCCGGGCCGGCCGACCGCGGGCCGACACGCGGCCCGTGGTCGGCGACCCAACCGAGGAGATCCTGGCCGCCGCCAGCCGCTTGATCGGGGAGCTCGGGGTGAGCGGCACCCCCATGTCCCGCATCGCCAGCGAGGTGGGACTGAAGCAGTCCTCGCTCTACTACTACTTTCGCCGGAAGGAGGAAATCGTTGCCGCCCTAGTGGCCCGGGCCAACGTGGTCCCCCTCGAACTCGTCCGAACCATCACGGCCGATGGCGGGCCCCCAGCCGTTCAGCTGTACCGGTTCGTACGAGCCGATGCCGTGGCGCTCTGTACCCTCCCGTTCGACATCAACGACATCCACCGCATTGCCCAACGAGACCCCGTGGAGTTCGCCCAGTACTGGAAGGAACGAGCCACCCTCGAGCGTCAGCTGGCCAGCATCGTTCGTCGCGGCTGCGCCGAGCGGCAGCTGCGCAAGGTCGATCCCAAGCTCACCGCGCTCACCATCCTGGCCAATGACGAAGGGGCCCAGAACTGGTTCCGCAACGGCTCGAAGTGGCCAGCAGGCGCGGTGGGAACCTACCTGGCTGATCTCGTGGTGGGCGGCCTGCTGGCCGGCACCGAGCACCTGCCCCGCACCCGAGATGCCGCCGACAAGCTCGACGCTGCTTCATCGGCCGAGTGAATTTCGATAGTTAATCGAAACCGACACCGCCCGTTCGCAGGTCCGAAACGGGGCGGAAACAGAGGCTCCTTACGGTACGGGAGCACTGGTGGGATCCCTCCCCCGGCATGTCTCGAAAGGATCACCATGAGGAACGGCACTCGTCAGATCGTCACCCTGCTCACGACCGGCCTGCTCGCCGCAGGGCTGCTCACCGCCTGCGGGGGCAGCGATTCGGGCGGCACCTCCACCGCGGGTGGGACGACCACCGGTGGCGAGATCAAGATCGGCTACAGCGCGTGGCCCGGGTGGTTCCCGCTCACCGTGGCCGAGCAGGAGAAGACCTTCGCCGACCAGGGTCTGAAGGTGAAGTTCGTCTACTTCGCCGACTACACCGCCTCGCTCGACGCCCTGGTGGCTGGCAAGGTCGATGTGAACGCCCAGACGCTCAATGACACGCTGTTCGGCGTGGCTGCGGGCAGTGACCAGAAGGTCATTGTGGTCAATGACAACTCCACCGGGAACGACGCGATCATCTGCGACAAGTCGATCACCTCAGTGACCCAACTGAAGGGCAAGACCGTGGCCGCCGAGGAAGGCGTGGTGGACCACTTCCTGCTACTCCAAGGCCTGGCCAAGGAGAGCATGACCCAGGAAGACATCAACTTTGTGGGCGTGAAGACCGATGCCGCCGCCGCCGGGTTCGCCGGTGGCCAGTTCGACTGCGTCGCCGTGTTCGCGCCGTTCACCGTGCAGGCGCTGGAGCGCAAGGATTCCCGCGTGCTCTTCAGCTCCAAGGAGTTCCCGGGCGTCATCCCCGACCACCTTGTGGCCACCGCCGCCCTGGTCAAGGACCGCCCGAAGGACGTCCAGAAGATCGTGGACGGCTGGTACGCCACGCTCGATGCCATCGCCAAAGACCCTGCGGGCACCACGGCGATCATGGCCAAGAAGGCCGGACTCTCCACCAAGGAGTACGACTCGCTGGCCGAGGGCACAACAATCTTTACGGCGAAGGAAGCCATGAACGCTTATGGGGACCGCCAGGACGATCCCACCTCGCTCCCGGAGATGGCCCGTCGCATCAACCCGTTCCTGGTGGACTCGGGCCTGGTCAAAAAGGAAGCCTCGCTCGACGGCCTCCTCGCACCGCAGTTCACCCAGGCCTACCTGGCCGACAAGGGCGGGAGTTGACGCCGGTGGCCACCAACGCGGCCGGTGCCGCGCTGGGAACCGGCTCCGATCTGGCTGGGGCCGTGGCCAAGGCGGCCCCCACCACCCGTGGCCGTCCGCCCTCCACATTGTTGGGCATCCGCACCCCCGTGCCCGTCCGCTGGCGCATCGGTCTCGGCCTGGCTGGTGTGGCCACGGTGTTCGTCATCTGGACCTGGGGGGCGGGCAGTGGCTCGGCCATCATCCCCACCCCGGCGGCCACGTGGAAGGCCTTCACCACCATGGTCTCCGATGGCACCTTTCAGACCGACCTCTGGGCCTCGGCCCAACGGGTGGGCATCGGATACGCCATCTCGATGGTCATCGGCATCGGCCTGGGGATCGCGGTGGGCACGTTCGCCTCGGTCGAAGCCTTCTTCGAGCCCCAGATCGGCTTTCTGCGCTACATCCCGGCGCCCGCCCTGCTCCCGTTGTTCCTGCTGCTCTTGGGCATCGGTGAGAGCCCCAAGATCTGGCTCATCGTGGTGGGCACAGTCTTCTACAACGTGTTGATGATCGCCGACGTGGCCCGCAACGTGCCCCGGGAGATGCTCAACGCCAGCTACACGCTGGGTGCCGGGCGCCGCACGGTCCTTCGGCGAGTGATCCTCCCCCACTCCCTGCCCGGGATCATCGACGTGGCCCGTATCAACCTGGCCGCGGCGTGGTCAATGCTGGTGGTGGCCGAGATCCTGGGGGCCCAGGCGGGCTTGGCGTACCAGATCAACCTCTCGCAGCGCTACCGGGCGGTCGACGTGATGTTCGCCCTGCTCATCGTGTTCGGCGTGATCGGCATGGTCAGTGACCTACTGGTCCGCCACCTCCGGGGCTTCGTCTCGCCCTGGGCCCGCACCTGACCCGTATCCACTGCACTACCCGAGGAGCCATCGTGGCCAAGATCAGTCCAACCGGTGACCTGAGCGACGACAAACTCGTGGTCCGCGGGGTCTCGAAGGTGTTCGCTGGTCGAAAGACCCCGGTACAGGCGCTGGACAAGGTCGACCTCCACGTGGACGACGGCGAACTGGTGTGCCTGCTCGGCTCATCGGGCTGCGGCAAGTCGACCCTGCTGTCGATCATCGGGGGACTCGAAACCACCACCACCGGCGAGGTGCGGATCGACGACGAGCTCGTGGTGGGCCCCGGCGCCGATCGGGGCATGGTCTTCCAGGGCTACTCCCTGTTCCCGTGGCAGACCGTCAGCCAAAACATCGAGTTCGGGCTGGAAGTGGCGAAGTGGGCCAAGCCTCGCCGCCAGGATCGGGTCGACGAACTGCTCGGGATCATGGGCCTGACCCACTTCGCTTCGGCGCTGCCAAAGGAGCTGTCGGGCGGCATGCGTCAGCGAGTGGCGATCGCCCGGGCCCTGGCCCCCGAGCCCGACCTACTCCTGCTCGACGAGCCCTTCGGCGCCCTGGACGCCCAGACCAAGCGCCACATGCAGGACTTCCTGCTCACGCTCTGGCAGCGCACCGGTACCACCATCCTCATGGTGACCCACGACATCGAGGAAGCGATCTACCTCTCGCAGCGCATCTACGTGCTGGCCTCTCGTCCCGGCCGGGTGTTGGCCGAGATTCACGTCCCCTTCGGCGCCACCCGCGGCCCCCAGGTCAAGCGCGACCCACGATTCCTCGACCTCCGAGACGAACTCTCCGACCTTCTCTCCGCCTAATGGATAGTCAGGCTTCGGCGGGGACGTAGTCGGGGAGGAGGTCGTACATGGGGTTGAGGATGGCCAGGCGCCGGTCGATCGCCACGGCCACGCCCTCAGCCGACAGGTAAGACCCCAGCTTGATGCCGCCGATGCGGCGGCGAGAGAGGAACACCAGGTTTATCCCGCCGGTGCCGTCGACGATGACCACTTCGAGGGTGGCCACGTCGGCCCATGGGCGCACACGGATGGACCGGACCCGACCCCGGACCCGGTAGCGGGACCGGGCCACCACCTCGCCGATGGGCGTGATCTCGAGGGGTTCGGCGGTGACGTTCACAGCGCGTGCATTTCGGTGTCGACGACGGCCTCGACCGGCGGGGCCTCGCGGCCCAGGTGGTACGGGACGAAGGTGACGTTGGCGTGCGGGAGCCGGCCCACGCCGGCGGCAATGGAGTCGGCGGTGCGGTCGTGGAGCAAACGGTGCCACCAGTGGCGGTACTCACGCCGGGGCACCAGCACCGTGACCTCCGTGGACCCGTCGGCCAGGCACTCCGCCACCACCTGCGACACGGAGTGGACGAGCCTGCGGTCCGGGCAATCCACCAGTTCCAACGTGAAGCGGGTGAGGCCGAGGCGCAGCCAGTCGGACATGACGTCGTCGGCCGCCGCTGGATCGGTGGCGATGTGCACGGCCCGTAGCTCGTCGGGGTGGAGGCTGCGGGCGTACTGAATGCCCTGGGCCGCCGAACGGTCGAGGCGCTCGACCATGAGCAGGATGACGTGGCGCCGGTACACCCGGCTCTCGGCCGCCTCCCGCACCTCGTGCTCGAGCTCGGCCGACTCGGCCTCGTACTGCTTGTTCAGCCGCATGAGAACCAGGACCAGAATCGGGACCAGGACCATGATGAACCAGGCCCCATGGCTGAACTTCACGATGCCGATGACGATGGTGACCACGCCAGTGGAGAGCGCGCCGCCCCCGTTGATGAACAGGCCCAGCCGCCAGCCCTTCTCCCGGTCGGTGAGATGCTTCTTGGCCATGCCGGTCTGGGAGAGCGTGAACGAGGTGAACACCCCGATGGCGTAGAGCGGGATGAGGTGGGTGACGTCGGCCTGGAACACCACGACCAACACGGCGGCCGTGCAAGCCAGGAAGATGATGCCGTTGGAGAACACCAGGCGATGCCCCCGCTTGGTGAGCTGTTTGGGCATGAAGTGGTCATCGGCGTGAAAGCTGGCCAGGCGGGGGAAGTCGGCGAAGCTCGTGTTGGCTGCCAGCACCAGGATCAACATGGTGGCGGCCTGCACGAACAGGAAGGCGGCGTGGCCCCCGACACTCGACCCGAAGGTGGCCCGGGCGATCTCGGAAATCACCGTGGTTTTCTCGCTGGGCACGGTGCGAAGCTTCACCGCCAGGTACGAGATGCCCAAGAACATGGTGCCCAGGCAGGCGCCCATGATCATCAGGGTCTGCTGGGCGTGCTTCCACTCGGGCTTCTTGAAGGCGGGCACCCCGTTGGAGATGGCCTCCACGCCGGTCATGGCTGCACCACCGGAGGCGAAGCCCTTCAGCAGCAGGAAGGCCGAGATGGCGCCGGCGTTGATCTCCACATGGTTGGCCGGGAGCGGCACGTGGTGCAGGCCACCGGTGAACTCGCGGAACACCCCGAGGATAATCATGGTGAACATGGAGATGATGAAGAGGTAGGTGGGGACAGCGAACAGCCGGCCCGACTCCTTTACCCCGCGAAGGTTGCCCCAGGCGATGACGGCGATAAAGCCGAGGGCGATGGGCACCCGGTAGGCGTAGGTGGCGGGGGCCGCGGAGTAGAGGGCGGCCACGCCGGCCGATACCGACACGGCGACGGTGAGGATGTAGTCGGTGAGCAGGGCCACGCCGGCCACCTGGGCCGGCATGAGGCCGAGGTTGTCCTTGGTGACGATGTAGGCGCCGCCGGCTGACGGATATGCCTTGATGGTTTGGCGGTAGCTGAACATCAAGATGACGAGGACCAGTACGAGGACACCGGTGATCGGCATGACCTTGGAGAAGGCCACGAACCCGATGAAGGGGATGAGGGCCCGGATGATCTCCTCGGTGGCATAGGCCGTCGACGAAAGGGCGTCGCTGGCAAAGACAGCCAACGCGGTGGGCTTGCCCAACCGCTGGTGCTCCATCTGGTCGGTGTGTAGCGGAGGGCCGAGCAGCTTCTTCTTATAGCGGTACCCACGAGCCTCGGGCACCGAGATCGTGGACACATCGGGGAGCGGCTTCGGTGCCTTCGCGGCGCGGCCCACCGCCACCACCGGAGGGGCTTCACCGTCGAGAATCTGCGTCATGGGTTCAAGCCAACACCGGGCATCGTCAAGATTCCGCAAAGACCGGGCATGGAAGCGCGAAGAACGCGCAAAGATCGCCACCGTGACCACCGCGCCCGCCCCTAGAACCTCGATCGACGTGTCGTCGGTCATGGGATCGGGCACGAAAGCCATCCTTCGGGGCCTCGGAGCCGGGTTGGGGCTCTTGTTCGTGGTTGGCTGTTCGCTCCTGCCGTTCCGCCCGTATCTCGACACCGCCACCATCGCCCTTGTACTGCTCATCCCCGGGGTGACCGCAGCTGCGGTCGGGGGCCGGGTTTCCGGGCTATCGGTGAGCCTGGGTGCGGCGCTGGTCCTCAATGTCGGATTCCTCAAGCCCTACGGCCAACTGAAGGTCAACGTGGCAGAAGAAGTGGTCGACCTGTTGGTCTTCGGCGGGATGGCCCTGCTGGCTGCGGTCCTCTTCGCCCGGGAAACCGAGCGCCGTCGCGCTGCGGAAGCTTGGGCCGAGCACAGTGCGGAACTGGCCCGCGAGAACACGGCCATCCGTTCCGAACGCGAGAGGCTGGCAGCCGAGGCCATCGGGTTGGGGTTGGCTGGCGAGCACCGGAGCGCCCTGCTCCGATCGGTCTCGCACGACCTACGAACCCCCCTGGCCACCATCCAGGCCGTGATCACCGACCTCCGCGACTCCGACACCTACGACCAGGCCTCGCGCGAGGACCTGCTCGATCTGGTGACCGACGAGGCCGAGCGCCTCGATCGGTTGGTGGCCAACCTTCTCAGCATGTCCCGGATCGACGCCGGCGCGCTGGTACCGCAGCGCCAGGCGATCCCGCTCCAGGAACTGTTCGAGGATTGCGTCCGCCGGCACGCTCGCCTCGTGCGAGACCGAAAGGTGGCCTATGAGATCCCATTCGCGTTCCCGCTCGTTGATGCCGACTGGACCCTGGTGGATCAAGTCGTCACCAACCTCCTGGCCAACGCCGTGCGCCATGCCCCCGAGGGGTCCCGCATCGTGTTGAGCGCACGCCGCAAGGGCGAGGCGTGGGCTGAGGTGTCGGTTACCGACCAAGGTCCTGGCATCCCGCCGGCGCTGCGGGAAACGATCTTTACACCATTCCGGACCGGTCCCGGGAGCGCGTCGTCGGGCGTAGGCCTGGCCATCGCCCGGGCAATCGTGGAAGCCCACGGCGGCACCATCAAGGTGGCCGACACCGATCGGCCCGGGGCCACCGTCTCGTTCACCCTGCCGGTGCACGGTGGCTGAGCGACCCGCCGACTCGGCCATGCCCGCCGAGCACATTCTCGTGGTCGACGACGAGCCCGCGATCCTCCGCGCCCTCAGCGCCGCGCTGCGGGCGCGGGGCTACGTGGTGCACACCGCCACCACCGGCCAGGGCGCGCTGGATCAGACGGCCCTGCTGGAGCCGGCCACCGTGGTGCTCGACCTCGGCCTGCCCGACATCGACGGGGTCGAGGTCTGCCGGCTCATCCGCCAATGGTCCGAGGTCCCGATCGTGGTGCTCACCGCCGATGGGGCCGACGACCGCAAGGTGCTTGCCCTGGATGTGGGCGCCGACGACTACGTCACCAAGCCGTTCAGTACCCCCGAACTCCTGGCCCGGCTGCGGGTGGCCCTGCGGCACCGCTTGCGCAACCCCACCGGCACGGTCGACGCCGCCGTGCTGCGAGTGGGCGACGTGGCCGTGGACCTCGGCTACCACCAGGTAAGCGTGAACGGCACGGCCGTGAACCTCACTCCCAAGGAGTTCGCCTTCGTGGAGATCTTGGCCCGCCACCCCGGTCGGGTCATCACGCAACGCACGATCCTCCAAGAGGTCTGGGGCCCCGAGTACGGCGACGAGACCCAATACTTGCGGGTATACGCCAGCCAGATCCGCAAGAAGCTCGGCGACACCCCGGACCGCCGCCGCCTCCTCACCGTCGCCGGAGTCGGCTACCGCCTCGTCGACCCCGGCACCGAAGACACCTGACCCGGCCGCTCGGATGACGCGGGAGCCGAAGATGTCGCAGTTGAGACGAAATGAGCTACTTGAGTGCGACAACTTCGTTGGTTTTCGGTGGGCGGTACATGCCGACCCGACTCTTTATTACGACGAAATGCTCCCGACATGCTCCGCCCGTAAGGTCTTCCTGCAGATGGCGGGCACCAACGCGCAGCCGCGCCGGTGTCGTAACGGTCAAAGACCCTAGGAGCACGACAATGAGTGGCAGCAAGGCGCGTACGCAGGCAATCGAGCGAGTGACCGATCACCAGCCTCCCGCTACCTTTTTCTCGCTCACCGATGCCCCCGGTGAGGTGTTTGGTTTCAACGTATTCACCAAGGCCGTCATGCAGAAGCGGCTCCCCAAACCGATCTTCAAGTCCGTGATTGCCACCATCGAGCAGTCCAAGCCGCTGGACCCCGCCGTGGCCGACATCGTTGCTTCCGCCATGAAGGACTGGGCCCTGGAGAAGGGTGCGACGCACTACGCGCACGTCTTCTACCCACTCACCGGTCTCACGGCCGAAAAGCACGACAGCTTCTTTGAACCCGGAGACGACGGCGGCTCCATTGCGGAGTTCGCTGGCAAGACCCTCACCCAAGGCGAGCCCGACGCATCAAGCTTCCCCAACGGCGGCCTACGGGCCACGTTCGAGGCCCGCGGCTACACCGGGTGGGACGTCACCAGCCCCGCCTACATCCTGGAGAACCCCAACGGCAACACGTTGTGCATCCCCACCGTGTTCGTCTCCATGACCGGCGAAGCGCTGGACCACAAGACGCCACTCCTTCGCTCGCAGCAGGCCATGGCCGCGCAAGCCGAGCGCGTCCTGAAACTGTTCGGGCACGCCAAGCCCGGTGCGGTCGTGTCGTTTGCTGGGGCCGAGCAGGAGTACTTCCTGATCGACCGGAGCTTCGTGCTGGCCCGGCCAGACCTCCTCAACTCCGGGCGCACCCTTTTCGGCGCCAAGCCGCCCAAGGGTCAAGAGTTCGACGACCACTACTTCGGCGCCATTCCCGACCGGGTCCTCGCCTACATGCTCGACTGCGAACGCGAGCTCTTCAAGCTCGGCATTCCGGCCAAGACCCGCCACAACGAGGTCGCCCCCGGCCAGTTCGAAATCGCCCCCATGTTCGAGCGGTCCAACGTGGCCACCGACCACCAGCAACTGCTGATGGTCGTGCTCAAGAAGGTCGCCCATCTCCACGGCATGGAATGTCTCTTTCATGAGAAGCCGTTCGAAGGCATCAACGGTTCGGGCAAACACGTCAACTTCTCGCTCGGCAATGCCACCGAAGGCAACCTTCTGCTCCCCGGTGACAACCCCCACGACAATGCCCAGTTCCTGGTGTTCTGCGCCGCCGTCATCCGTTCCGTGCACAAGTTCGGTGGCCTTCTGCGGGCATCGGTTGCTTCGGCCACCAACGATCACCGCCTCGGCGCCAACGAGGCACCCCCGGCGATCATTTCCATCTTCCTCGGGGATCAGCTCACCGACGTGTTCGACCAGATCGCCAAGGGCGGGGCGACCATGTCCAAGGACAAGGGCACCATCATCATCGGGGCCGACACGCTCCCCGTTCTGCCCACGGACCCCGGCGACCGCAACCGCACCAGCCCCTTTGCCTTTACCGGAAACCGTTTCGAATTCCGGGCGCCGGGCTCCCTGCAATCCATCGCCGGGCCCATGGTCACGATCAACACCATCCTCGCCGAGGCACTGGACCACATCGCCACCGAGATCGAGGCATCACTCGATGCTGGAATCGGGTTCGACGAAGCCATCCAGAAGATCCTCCAAGCGATCATCACCGACCACGGTGCGGTGGTCTTCAACGGCGACGGCTACTCCGATGACTGGCAGGTGGAGGCGGCAGCCCGCGGCCTCCCCAACCTGCGCACCACGCTCGATGCCTTGCCAGAATTAGTGAGCCCCGAAGCACTGGAGCTGTTCAGCCACTACGGCGTCTTCAGCGACCGGGAAATGCACAGCCGGTACGAAATCGCGATGGAGCAATACGCGCTCAGCATCGGCGTGGAAGCCCGGTCCACGTTGGAAATGGCCACCACCGTCATCCTCCCCGCGGCCATCCGATACCAAACCGAGCTGGCTACCAACATCGCCAGCCTCAAAGCCATCGACGTCGAGGCCGACACCACCGATCTAGAGGGGCTGTCCGTCCACATCAAGGCTTTGCGGGCTGGCATCGCCGGTCTCAAGGGCGCGCTGGCCCACGACAGCGCCACCAGCACCGAGGAAGAAGCAGCCCATGCGGGCAAAGAACTGCTCCCCGCCATGGCGGCGGTCCGTGGCCCAGCCGACGAGCTCGAAACACTGGTGGCCGACGACCTCTGGCCCCTCCCCACCTACCAAGAAATGCTCTTCATCCTCTAGCGCCAAGCGGAGCCCGACGAGGTACATTCTCGGCGGTAACCGCGCAGATTGCTAGGGGTGCAAGTGAGTCTCGACGTTCCCGAGAAGTATTGGCGTGGGCCGCGCAAGACCGAGGACATCGCCGTGCAGTCTGCCGTGGGCATGCTGGGCCATATCGCCGCGGTCTTAGGCCTCGAGGACCTCGCCAGCGTGAGCATGCTCGACGTTGGCTGCGGAGTGAAGTTCAGCCAAGCCATCTTGAACAACGGCGTACCCATCGGGCGCTACGTGGGCATAGATGTGAGCGCCCGCATCATTGAGTTCCTGACGGCGGCGGTCACTGACGAGCGGATGCACTACGGGCATTTCAACGCCCGCAATGAGCGTTACAACCCGGGAGGCCTTCCGATGGCGGGGGTCGAACTCCCCGTGAGCAGCGAGCAGTTCGACGTGATTTGTCTCTTCTCGGTCTTCACCCACTTAGACCCCACCGACTACGTCACCATGTTGCAGTTGCTCCGCCCCCACATCAAACCCGACGGCCGGTTGCTCTACAGCGTCTTCATCGACGAAAAGACACCGGGCGGGCATGGCATGTGCGACCGTATGGCCGCCCAGTTCGGAGACCAGGTCGTCGGCCAAACGGAGACGTTCCGAGATCTCGATCCCGAGCAGCCACTCTACAAAGCGCTGTACTCCCGCCAGTACGCCACGGACCTGGTGACGAACACGGGGTGGACCATCGAAACTATCGGCGACCCGGTCCCGTTCATCCAGCACCTGATGGTCTGCGCCCCAGGCTGAATCAGGACCCCGAAGCTATGAAGTCGATCAGCACCTGAGCCAGCACCGGTCCACAGTCTTCCTGAAGGAAGTGACCTCCGCCTTCGATGGTGGTGTGAGGTTGTCCTACTGCTCCGGGGACCTTGGCCATGAACGGTGCATCGCCACCTGCGGTCACCTTGTCCTGATCGCTGAAGGCCAGCAGGAATGGCTTGTCGAACTTCTCGAGCACGGCCCATGCCGCCTGGTTGTCGGCCGCACCCGGGCCATCGACGGTGGTGGGTACCAGGGTAGGAAAGATCCGGGCACCGGCCTTGTAAGTCTCGTCGGGGAACGGTGCGTCGTAGGCAGCAATCACCTCAGGGGGGAGGTCCGTGACCGACCCACCGTTGATGATGAACCCGACCGGGAAGGTCTCGCTTTCCTGCGAGAACTTCTGCCAGGCCAGAAACGCTTCGGTGGGATTCCCGTGGCCGGTGGGCAGCCCGGTATTACCAACGGCCACCCGGGCATAACGGTCTGGATCGGCAGCCACCAGGCGGAGCCCGATAAGACCGCCCCAGTCCTGCCCGAAGAACGTGATGTCGTGCAGGTCAAGGTGATCGAAGAGCAGTTCGCGCATCCACTCCACGTGACGGGCGTAGGTGTAGTCGTGTAGCTCCGCAGGCTTGTCGCTGCGCCCGAAGCCGACCAGGTCCGGGGCAATCACCCGGTGCCCAGCAGCCACCAGCGCCGGGATCATGTTGCGGTAGAGGTAGCTCCACGACGGCTCGCCGTGCATGAGCAACACCGGCGCAGCATCGGCCGGACCTTCGTCCACGAAGTGGACGCGCAGTAAGCCCCCGTCGCCATCGTCGATCTCGGCGTAGTGCGGGGCGAACGGGTATCCGGGGAGATTCGCGAAGTGCTCATCTGGGGTGCGAAGCAATTGCATCGGGTCTCCTGTTATTGGCGGGCCATCGAGCTGCGCTCGTCGGTCTCCGCCTCCTGGGTGGTTTCCGCACGCTGCTTGGAGATGATCTGAATATCGACCTGCTTGAGCACACCAGCGAACGCGAACGGGCCTTCATACTGCTCGCTCACCGCCGAACCGTGGTCGAAACCGATGCTCGGGCCGATACTCGACATCATGAACATGGCAAAGGGAATGGTGACCGAACCGGCCGGCGCTTCGTCTATGACCAACGTGGCCACGGCTCTCCTGCCATCTCGCCGGAACTCCACACCGATCACCGACGCCCCGATGGGCACCGGCCCCTCAGAGGTAGCCACGTGGTGATCACCAAAGCAATTGTAATCGAACACCAAATGCTCATCCTGGACGAACAGGCTCAGCCCTGAGTTCTGCGTACCCGAGGCATAGAGCACGCCGCCGGCACCAGCAGGCCGGACCACCGTGGCCAGCAGATCCCAACTACGGCCGCCGATGGCCGGAGCGACCTGGCCCGGTAGCGGTGTCATGGGCGGGTAATAGGTGTAGCGACGGCTAGCCGGGTGCGGCGAGCGATCCCGGAAGCGGGTGCCGAACAATTCAATGGTCCGATCGTCGAGCGGTAGCACCCCATGTTCGGCCGCTTCCTCCCACCAGAGATCGATCATCTCGGCCAGCTTGTCCGGCAGCTCGGCCGCCAGGTTGCGGCACTCCGAACGGTCCTCCGCCAAGTGATAGAGCTCCCAGTCGTCGTCCTCAAACGGCGAGCCATGTTGATGGCGGGTGACGGCCTTCCAACCATCGAGATAGAGGGCGCGATGGCCCATCATCTCGAAGTACTGCACGTGCTTGTTGGTGGGCACTGCGGGATCCGCGAACGTGTAGTTCATGGGGATACCGGTGATCGGCATCTGCTCGCGGCCTCGGTACACCGCAGGGGGCGTGATGCCGAGGGCCTCGTAGATCGTGGGCACGATGTCGTTCACATGATGGAACTGATCGCGGAGCCCACCACCATCGGCAATCGCGGCAGGCCAGTGAACAATGAGCGGTACGTGGACCCCACCCTCGTGGGTGTTCTGCTTGTACCACTTGAACGGCGTGTTGCCTGCTTGCGCCCACCCCCAGGGGTAGTTGGTGTGGCTGTTGGGACCACCGATGTCATCAATATGTTCAACGGCCTCCTCGGGAGTCTCCACGATGAAGTTGAAGAACTTCATCTCGTGCATCACACCAAATGGCCCACCTTCTTGGCTGGCCCCGTTGTCCGACATGAACACAATGAGGGTGTTGTCGAGCTGATCCAGATTTTCCAGAGCGGCGATCAGCCGACCGATCTGCGCATCGGTGTGGTCAAGGAACGCGGCAAACGCTTCTTGCAGCCTGGACGCCAGCTGGCGGTGAGTTTCCGGCATGGAGGCCCACTCCTCCACCCCCGGGTTACGCGGCGCGAGCTCGGTCTCTGGCGGCAGCAAGCCCAGCTCAAGCTGACGGGCGAACCACTCCTCTCGGGCCACATCCCATCCCTCGTCGTAACGGCCGCGATACTTCTCCAGGTACGCCTCGGGCGCCTGATGTGGGGCATGCATGGCCCCGAGCGCCAGGTACAAGAAGAAGGGCCGATCGGGCCGAATGGAGATGGTGTCGTGGATGAAGCCCACGGCATGATCGATCAGATCCTCGGTGAGGTGATAGCCGTCTTCCGGGCCACCGGGAGGATCAACCTGATGGTTGTCATAGACCAGCTCCGGGTGGAACTGGTCTGTCTCGCCCTCCATGAACCCGTAGAACCGGTCGAATCCACGCTGGCACGGCCATTGGTCGTAGGGCCCCGCCGCCGACGCGTTCTCCATGGCACACAGATGCCATTTACCCACAGCAAACGTGGTGTAGCCCTCGTCTCGCAGCACCTCTGCAGCCGTGCCGGCATGGTCCGATACGTGGCCGCGCATGTGCGGGTAGCCGCTGCTGAAGTTCGAGATCGAGCGCATACCGACCTCGTGGTGATTGCGGCCGGTGAGCAAAGACGCCCGCGTGGGTGAACAAAGGGGAGTCACGTGAAAGTTGGTATAACGAAGCCCGCCTGCGGCCAACCGATCAATATTGGGCGTGGCCATATCCGAGCCATAGCAACCCAGTTGGGCAAAGCCGGTGTCGTCCAACAGGACCACGATCACATTGGGGGCCTGTTCCCCGGGGTGGGCTGGCGTGGGCCACCACGGCGTGGATTCCGCCTGCGTACGGCCAATGTGGCCCTCGATCTTCTCGTAGCTCTTCACTTGGTCCCCGGTTCGTCGATCCGCTGATAGCTGTTCTGGAGGTCGTCTTGAATCACGGTTGCGATGCCATCGGTACTCAGCACATCGAGGTCCTTCTCGAGAACGCGAGTGCGAAACGACCAGCCCTCCGGCAGGGCAAGAGCAGGGCCAAGGTTGGCCAAGCGATCAATGGTGAGCGTCTTGTCTTTGATCAGCGAGTACGACTGCATGACGTAGTGCTTGCCCTTGTCATCGGTGAGCTCATAGACCTGCTTGCCCGCCCGAAACTGAAACACCGTCTCGCGTGCGACCGCCCTATCGACGTAGGGCGTCTGCTTTGGGAGTTGCTTGCCGAGTTTCACGGTTGCGGCCTTGAACATGGAGATCTTGTCGAAGGTGGTGGTGGGTGCGCCGGCCCGAATATCTGAGACGATCGCGTCGAGCGTCCAGTACCGAGGCCCGTTGAGCAGCGCCAGAATCGCCCCCCGATCCTTGGCGATCGCCGTCGCATCAAGCGCGTCCCACGCCTTTTGCGGGCAGTCGTCCATGCCAAGGGTGTTCCATACATCGGCCACGAACTGACCGTCAGTCTTGTTCAGCAGAAGGACTTCGCAATACCGCACGTTTCGAAGCCCCTGGGGAAACTTGGCGTCAGAACTGGGCATGTCCTTGGTGACAGCGCCCTTCGGCGTACTCGTGCTCGTCCTCGTAGTGACAACCGAGGTGTCGATCGCACTGGACCCGCAGGCCACCGAAATGAGAGCTAGAAAGCCGACGGCAACCGGCAAAAGCCAAGCGGCACGGCCGGTTCTGGAGGAGAAAATCTTTTGTCCGAACATATGCCAAAAGATGGTAGAACAGTCTGCGACATCGCGCCACGGAGACAGACATGACCAACACCAACCGCAGGGTGGCTCTTCTCAACGAGGCGGGCGGCTACGTGGGTCCGGCTATGGCTAGAGAGTGGGCTCGCCGCGGCCATGACCTCGTCCTCGGCAATCCAGCCGAGGGTTTGGTCGAAGAACTTCAGGCTCTGGGGGCAGAAGTAGTCGTGGTGGATGGCGCCCGCAACCTGGCCAAGCCCGAGGCGGCACCAGCCTTGGTGGCCGCGGCCATGGAGCGGTTCGGCCATATCGATGCCGCCGCTGCCTTCACGGGCCAAATCATCGGCGGACGCTTTCTGAAGTCGTCCATCGAGGACCTGCACAAGTTGGTGGAGGGCTGCCTCGATGCGCCGTACAACTTCCTCAAAGCCGTAGCCGCGCCCATGGTCGAGCGCGGTTCAGGCCAAATCCTGCTGATCACCAGCGCGGCCGGCGCCCGGCCCACGCCAGGCGCACCGCTGTACTCAGCCGTCCGCGCCGGGGCAACCATGCTGGCCAAGAACGTGGCCATGGAGATCGCCCCCAGCGGCGTCCAGGTCAACGCGCTGGGCACCAACTTCATGGACTTCCCCGAATTCCACCAAGCCGCCGGCACCAATGACCCCGCGGTCCGGGCGCGGTACGAAGCACAGATCCCCCTCGGCCGGTTCGGAACCATGGAGGAATTCGCCGCCTTCGCCATGGCCTTCCTGGATGGCAGCAGCGGGTTCACCACCGGCCAGTTCGTGGGCTACGCAGGCGGCTGGGTCTAGCGCCCGAAGCGAAGCATGGACTTCACGGCGCGGACGAGCACCTGACGAGCCGCGGGCTCGGCCATGGACCGTTCACGCCGAAGGTGCTCCATAGATTCGAACTCCAGCAGCACGTCGAGCGCGGCCACCACCTCTCGGCTCACCCCGGCAGTCAGTTCGCCAAGTTCCGGAGCGAACACCTCCGCGATTTGATGGCGCAAGCCCCGGCGATTCTCCTCCAACCGTTCCCGAATGAGGTCATTGGAGCGGACTCGCAGGACCGCAGCCCGCATCATGGGGGCAACCGCGTCGTAAAGGCGCAACCGTTGGTCAACCAGTTGATCCACCCGGTCAACCAGCGGCCCGGCGCCCGGATTCTCGATCACAAAGAGCGGCTGCAACCGGTCTAGATGGCGGGTCATAGCGGCCCGAACCAGCGTCTCCATGTCTTCGAAGTACCGGTACACGGAACGTAGCGACACCCCGGAACGGGTCGCCACCTCCGCAGGGCCGGGGTACACCGCGTCCTCACGGAACAGTTCAAGTACTGCGTCTAGCACCGCTTCGCGATTGCGATCCCGTCGGGCCGTACGGCCATCGGCTCGGTCCTCTGCCCCCCCGTCAACCAACTAAAGCCAACCGTTCCGGCGAAACGAGCGGTACAGGAGGGCACAGGCCAGGGCGATAAATCCGAGGACCAGAAAATACCCGTAGCGGTATTCCAGCTCGGGCATATGGCGGAAGTTCATACCGTAGATACCGGCAACTGCGGTGGGCAGCAGGGCGATCGCCGCCCAAGCCGAAATCTTGCGCATGTCCTCGTTCTGGCGCACGGAAATCTCGCTCTGGCGCACCCCGAGCCGGGCCAAATCGGCCTGGAGAATGTCGGTCAAGAGCCGGTCGTGGCTCTCAATCGCATCGACCGCCCGCATCAGGTGATCGTGAACATCACGGAAGTAGGGCGTGGCGGCATCATCGATCCCGGGCACCTTGGCATCGGCCAATCGCTGGACGGGGTCCGCCAGCGGCAGGACCGCCCGCCGAAATTCGGTGATCTCCCGCTTCAGCTTGTAGATCCGCTCAGCGTGTCCGTTCTCACCATCACCGAACACCTGAAGCTCGATGTCGTCAACGTCCTCGCTGATCCGGCCGACCGATATTTCGTAGCCGTCAACCACCAGATCTGCCGCTCGGTACAGCACCGCACTCGGTCCATAGGCGGTCAGTGCGGAGCCCCTATCGAACTCCTGGCGCACTTGGTGCAGCACATCACTTTCACCGTGCCGGACCGTAACCACGAAATTTGGACCGATGAACATGGCGATCTCCGCCACTTCGACGATTTCATCGTGGTCGATGTAGCGAACCGGCTTGAGCACCACAAACACCACATCGCCGTACACCTCAAGCTTGGGACGTTGGTGAGCCTTGACCGCGTCCTCCACCGCCAGGGCTGGCAGCTCAAACTCGGCCGCGACTGCCTCGATATCGCTCGAAGACGCTTGCTGCAGGCCAATCCATACGAACCCGGATGTGACTCGGGCTGCGTCACCGGCAATCTCAAGCGCCAGGATTCCAGGCTGGCGTTGACCGTTTTCGTAGAGGGCGCAGTCGCCTATTGCCCCCTCAGGTCCTATTCGTCGTGCTGCACTCGCCCCGTTGTCGATGAGTCAACTCTACGAGAGCCGACCCATTCAGGCCGGATACCGCAAAGCAATGGCCGCTTCGGGCGAAGCCGCGATAAAGGCAATGCTCTCTTGCAGCTCAAGGGTGACCGTCGCGGCATCGTGGCTGACGTAAGCAATCGACGTGTCCTGGCCAATGGTGAGCTCGAAATCTCCACCGCGCTGGCTGACCACCACCGCACCATCCACCGCCGGCGCCCACACCACCGGGCCACCGAGGATGAGGCCCAAGTGCTGAAGCAGGGGGTACCCACCCTTCTCCGTGGTCTCGATGACACCGGCGTAACAACGCGGGCCCAACGCAATGGCGTACGGGCCGTTCATGCCCGCCGCCTTGAGCGTGGCCACGGCCGCAGCCACATGGTTGGGGTAGCGGGAGAAGTCTTCCGTGAGAGCAATGGGCTCGTGGGGTGACGCAGCCGCGATACCGCTGATCTCGCCAGCGCCAAACCCATTGAACACCAGCGTGTCCTCGGCGAAGGCCAAGGCCTTGCACGCCTCGACCACCGGTGCCAAGTCTGCGTCGCGCCCACCCCGGTCCACCGAGTCAAGCTCCGAGCGATCCAGCGTGAACGGGCGGCGCAGCTCAACGAGGGGCAGGACCTTGCGCCGCGACGCCAACACCCCGTCGACCGGCCCATCGGCAAGGGCCTCAAGGCGTCCGAGGCTGATGGCCGACGAGTCGTAGCCCAGAGGACCCTTGACCTCGACCACCTGCCGAGCGGAGAGAAAATGCTGGAGCGTACGGGCCGCCTCGATATCGATCTCGGACCACGCTGCCGGAGAAATCGGGGCCAATTCACGGAAAAGGTGGTTCATCGGTTGTACTCCTGGGGTGGCTTCGGCTGCATGTTCAATGGCGAGGAGCGAACCTTCCGTGAAGAGGTACGTACGAAGGTGCTCGTCCAACTTTGAGTCTCGGCGACGGAGCCATTCCAGCGTCATCGCCGCATGCTCTTTTTCCTCATCGCGGTTGTGGGCCAGAACCTCGGCCAACTCCACGTCGTCGGTGGCATCGACCCGCTGGTCGTACCAGTCGACCGCCTCAAATTCTTCCATGATCGAGCTGATAGCCCGGTGGTGATCAAGCGTCTCGGGAGAGAGGCGATCAAGGGGTTCGTGGAAACCTTCGCTGGCCATAGCTCTCCTCCGTCGAACGATCCGTGGATTCCAAGGCTACGGGAAGGCAGGCCATTCACTACACTTCATGCCGTGTTGGCCAATCGAACCTCGGCCATCTCGGCGGAAAAAGGACCCCGATGGTTGCTCATCGCCTTGGTCTTCGTTTCCGCTGGGGTGCTAGTAGGCATAGAAGTTGCTGCGCACAATTTTGGGTTTCGCGGACCCACCGTCAACCTCCTCAGCGAGCTGGCTTTCGCCCCCAAACGCGGGCCGGTTCTGTGGGCTGGCCTGGCCCTGGCCATGGTCGGACTCATGCCCAGGGAGCGGCTGATTTGCCTGAGCACGGCGGTGGCCGTGGACCTCGCCTTCTTCCTCGGCCGCATGTCAGAAGGAGGCCGTCTCACCTTTGGCAATGGCGCGCTTGTCGTCCTCCTCGGCCTGGGGCTGTGGGTCAGCTTTCGCTGGGAACGTGACCGGCGAATCGACGCATTGAAAGGCGTCACCCTCGGCCTCGTGCTGATCATGGCCACCAAGATGAGCGATGCCTGGCTTCACCTCACCGCCGTCACCCAACCCACCGTGCTCGATGAGTACGTCCAGACCGCAGACCATTCCCTTGGCGATCCAGCCTGGTGGGTCGGCCGCCTGGTGGACGCCAGCGGGTTCCTCGGCCATCGGGTGCTCGAAACGGTCTATATCGAGCTGCCCATCGGGGCGATCATCATTGCGCTGTACCAGCTGCGGAAGGGCTGGCCTAGCCACCACTTGGTGCGGACATTCCTGGCCATCGGCATGATCGGGCCCATTTTCTACATGCTGTTCCCCGTAGTTGGCCCCGTGTTCGCCTTCGGCGGGGCTGGTAAGAGCTGGGCCGTGGCCGACGTGTGGCCTTCGATCGGCTCGCTCGATCTCACCCCGGGCGCCATCGCGTTCGACAACTTCACGCCCCGTAACTGCATGCCCAGCCTGCACACCGCCTGGGCCGTCGCCATCTTCGTTCACAGTAGGCAAGGACCCCGCTGGCTCCGGGTGTTCGGCACCTTCTGGATGGTCTGCACGCTCACCGCCACCCTCGGTTTCGGCTACCACTACGGGGTTGACCTCATCGCTGGCGTGGTGTTCTCGCTCACCATTGAGTCCGCCCTGCGTGGCCCCGAGCGGGGCTGGGGTTGGTTTCGCTGGCGGCTCATCATCAGCGGCTCGCTCGTCATGGCCGGCCTCTTGTTGAGCTTCCGCTACCTGTCGGTGCCGCTGGCCACCGTGCCCGAGGTATCGGGACCCCTCCTACTGGTTGTACTCGCTGGTGTCGTCACTGCGTTCTACGCCACGTTCTTCGCCCGACCGGGCACGGCCATGGCCGCGTGGGGCCAACGCGATGCCCAGCCCGCCACCACCGTCAACGCCTGGGCCCATGAACGACTCACCCCCACCGATGCCGGCTGGCCCGCGGGAGAAGCTTCCAGCTAGAGCTCGTCCCCGGCGGCTAAGAGTTGGGCCCGGAGGTCCTTCTTGAGGAACTTGCCGCTGGCGTTACGAGGTAGGGCCTCGATGCGAAACCAGGTGGTGCTGGGGATCTTGTAGCTCGCCAAACGCTCGGCCAAGAACGCCCGCAAGATGTCCTCGTCCAGTGCGGTTCCGTCACGGCGAACTATGACTGCAGCCACCGCCTCGCCGAGCCGATCGTCGGGTACACCGAACACAGCGGCCTCGGCCACATCGTCGTGCGCGTAGATGGCGGCTTCCACC
>JANXNS010000068.1 GCA_025353965.1 Aquihabitans sp. | reverse complement strand
GCGCCCCCCGCCCCGCCCGTCACGGCTGCACCAGCCCCTGCGCCATCCCCCACCCCGGCCGTCTCGAACGGCGGTACCTGGGATCGCCTCGCCCAGTGTGAAGCAGGCGGCAACTGGGCCATTGACACGGGCAACGGCTTCTACGGTGGGCTGCAGTTCTCCGCTTCGTCGTGGCACGCCGTTGGCGGCTCCGGCCTGCCGAACCAGGCCAGCCGCGAGACCCAAATCGCCATGGGCGAGCGCCTTCGCTCTGCCCAGGGCTGGGGTGCTTGGCCGTCGTGCTCGGCCCAACTCGGCCTTCGATAAAATCAAAGGGTTTCCAGACCTGGCTGGTCCTCCCCTCGGCGCCAGCCAGCAGAAACGGTCCCCGGCATCCGCCGGGGACCGTTTCGCGTCGCCCCACCGGTCATGACAAATCTGGGTGACGGTGGTCACAAAGCGACCAATCTGTGGTTCGATGGGGGGGAAGCCCGAACCAGGAGGTTTTCCCATGCAAGTCAGCGTGTTGTTGTTGGCCAAGGGCTCCGCTGTGGTGACCGTCGCGCCCGATGTCTCCACGGTCGACGTGCTGGCAACTCTGGCCCACCATCGCATCGGTGCCGTGGTGGTGTCGGCCGATGGTCGCCGAATCGACGGCGTGCTCTCCGAGCGAGATGTTGTCCGGGCGCTCGCTCGGCACGGCGCAACGGCCCTAGACGAACCAGTGAGCCGATGGATGACCAGCGAGGTGGTCACCTGCCAGCCGGACACCACAGTGGAGGAGCTGATGACCACCATGACCAAGCGACGGATCCGGCATGTCCCCGTGGTCGTTGACGGCGCCCTGGCGGGGGTCGTCAGCATTGGCGATGTGGTCAAGGACCGGATCTCGGCTCTGGAGCAGGAGACCGAAGTACTCCATCAGTACATCGCCAACCCCTGAGTCGGGCTCATTCGCTCAAGGTGGACCGTTGGATCTTGCCCAGCACGGTGCGGGGCAGTCGGTCCACCAGGACGAGCTCACGAGGGGTGGCGAACGCAGGGATGGTGCGCTGGCCGTGGGTCCGAAGGTCATCGAGCGTTGGAGGCCTGCCCGGTTCAGTCGCCACGACGATGGCCACCACCCGCTGACCCCATATGGGGTCCGGTTGCCCCACAACGGCAATGTCGGCCACGTCGGGATGGTCAGCCAGGGCGGCCTCGACCACGGCGGGCCAGACGTTTTCGCCCCCGGTGACGATCAGGTCGTCGGCCCGTCCGTCCACCAGCAGGCGTCCATCCTGGCTCCAACGGCCTAGGTCCCCGGTGTCCAGCCACCCGTCCGGGTTGGCTAGCGATGTCAGTGAGCCATCCGCCTCTCGACGACCCGATGCGAACATCGGCCCACGAAGAAAGATCTCCCCGGCGGGACCGATCTTGATCTCCACCCCCGGCAAGGGCTGGCCGCCGTAGATCACCCCGCCCCCAGTTTCGGTCAGGCCGTAGGTGTGGACGACGTTGCCCGGTCGTGTGGTCGGGTCCGCCGACCCACCCAACACCACCCAGCGAAAGGGCGCCGGGTCGACCTGGTCGAGCGCAGTTGGAACGAGTGCTATCAGGGTGGTTCCGAGCTGGGCCGGGGCCGCGGTTACTCGTGCCGCCTCGAACGATGGCCAGACGTCCACCGCGGTATCGGTGACGAGCGCCCGCACAACCACCCCGAGCCCGCCAAGGTGAGCCAGCGGCAGGCAGGCCAGCCAACGGTCGTGGTCCGAGTCGACGCCGAGGTGGGCATGCACGGCGTGAGCGTGCGCTTGGATGCCGGCATGGCTGTGGACCACTAACTTTGGTGGCCCGGTTGTGCCGCTGGATGCCACGACGATTGCGTCGGTAGCCCCGACCGGTGGTGCACCGCGGTCATGGTGGGTACGGCCGGCGTCGGTGATGACCACATGGGGCCGCGCCGCGTCGAGCAGGGCCGTCCGGGCTGGTCCTGGCAGCCGCTGATCGACAGGAAGGACGGCGTTTCCGTCGTCCCAGGCCCGGCGCAGCGCGTCGACAAAGGCCGGGCCGCCCGCCAAGTCGATCGCAACCAGTTCACGCATGGGCCAAGCCTGCCACCGCGGTGGGCGCCGCGTTGACGCCCGGACCGGTTGGGGTGGTGGGGGCTGGGCGGCCAGACTCGGGCTATGGAGCACGGGTCGTGAATATTTGGGTGGCCGGAGCGCGGCCGCGGACGTTGCCGGCGGCGATCGTGCCGGTGGCCGTTGGTACTGCGTCCGCGGTCGGCCAGGTGCCCGGTGGGTTGATCTGGTGGCGGGCGATTGCCGCGCTCACGGTTGCCCTCGCGCTGCAGGTGGCCACGAACTTTGCCAATGACTACAGCGATGGGGTCCGGGGGACCGACGCCGACGACAAGCGGGTTGGTCCGGTGCGGCTTGTCGGCCAAGGCTTGGCGTCACCGTCGGCCGTGAAGAAGGCGGCCATCGCCGCGTTCGCGGTGGCGGGGCTGGTGGGCGGTTCACTGGCTCTGGTCGTGGGGCCGGAGCTGTTCGTGGTTGGCGTGTTGGCGATTGCCGCGGGCTGGTTCTACACGGGCGGGCCGCGTCCCTACGGGTACGCCGGGCTGGGCGAGGTGTTCGTGTTTGTTTTCTTCGGTGTGGTGGCTACTGCTGGGTCCGCCTATGTTCAGACCGGTTCCTTGCTGGGCCTGGCACTGGCGGCTTCGGTCCCGGTGGGGCTGCTGGCCACGGCCTTGCTCGTCGTCAACAACCTCCGAGATATCCCCGGCGACACTGAAGTTGGCAAGCACACGCTGGCTGTGCGGCTCGGCGATTCCCGGACGAGGTATCTCTACCTTGCGTTGATGGTGGTCTCGTTCGTGTGTGTGCCACTGGTCTGCGGATTGGGCGGACGGCCAGCGGGGGCCATTGCGATGTTCGCGGTACTTCTGGCTCGGAAGCCGGTGACGGACGTGCTCGCCGGAGCCCGTGGCCCGGCGTTGATCCCGGTGCTGGGGGCGACCGGCCGGGTACAACTCGTGTTTGGCGTGCTGCTGGCTGCGGGCTTCGTGATTTCTGGCTAGTTCAACGCGGCCTGGATAGCGAGGCGACAAAGTCCCGAACCTCGGCGGCGAAGGCGATCGGGTTCTGTAGGTGGCCGGCGTGGCCCGCCCCGGCAATGGTGTCGAACTGGCTGTTGTCCCCGATGCGTTGAACGAGGCGGCGGCCGACCTCGGTGAACTTCTCGTCGTGCTCGCCCGCCAGGATCAGGGTAGGAACGACGAGACCGGGCAACTCGGTCCACCACGGCGGATCCATCGTTGCGGTCCCCGCCATACGGAGGGAGGAGGCCAGCCCGGCGGCAGAGTTGGCCCGTCGTGCCGCCAGGTCCGCCGAGGTGACTGCCAGGCCGGCAAACAACGGCTGCGCCAGCCACGTGTGAAGGAAGGGTTCCACCCCATCCCTTTCGATTTTAGCGGCTAGTGCCGCGTCGCTCGCGCGGCGAGAAGCCCGTTCGGTGGGGTCGGCAATGCCCGCAGTGGCGCCGAGCAGAACGAGACCCCCAACGAGGTCAGGGCGGTCCAAAGCTAGGCGGAGGGCGAGGCGGCCGCCCATGGAGTAGCCGACGTAGATCGCTCGCCCGCCCGCCGCTCCCAGTAGTTGCGCGCCTTCGATCAGGTCGGCTCGGATCTCGTTCGAGCCACCGTGCCCCGGGGCGTCCACGACGGTTACCCGATGATCGCCGGCCAGGTCGGTCTTGACGGGGGCCCAGCTCACGTGGGTCTGAGTGAATCCGTGCACCAGGACAACGGCCGGCGCTGTTTCTGGCCCGGCGTGCACCGTGTGCAATGCCGCGGTCGTCGGCCGGTCCGGGGGTTGCGTCACCTTGGCATCGTCGCGCGGAATCGAGTGTGTGTTCAGATGGGCGACGTGAGTGCACCCGAACGTCTCCCGACCGACACGGCCACCCTGAATGCGACCTTCTGCGCCACGTTGGTTGACGAGTGGGTGAGGAGTGGGGTGACCGACGCGGTGGTTGCGCCTGGGTCCCGTTCCACCCCCATGGCCCTTGCGCTCACGGCTCGTGCCGAGCTACAGGTGCACGTCCATCACGACGAGCGCGCCGCGGGGTTCATGGCCCTAGGGCTGGGGCTGGCTTCGGGCCGACCAGCCCTTGTCCTCACCACCAGCGGCACGGCCGCGGTGGAACTGCACCCGGCATTGATCGAAGCCCACCAAGCCGGGGTACCGGTCATAGCGGTGACGGCCGATCGTCCGCCGGAATTGCTCGACGTGGGCGCGCCGCAGACGGTGAACCAAACCCATCTCTTTGGCGGGGCGGTCCGGTGGTTCAGTGCGCCGGGTCCGCCTGTCGCAGAAGCACGCGGGGCCTGGCGCTCGCTGGCCGCTCGGGCAGTAGCCGAGGCGGTCCACGGAGCCAAGGGGCCCGGCCCGGTGCATCTGAATTTGGCATTTCGCGAGCCGCTGGTAGGAGACCCGGCTGAGCTTCCGCCCGGCCGCGACGACGGTGGCCCGTGGCACACGGTTGGCGGGTCGCGGGTCACCGTGGATCGAGCCGGGGCGGCGCGTCTCGGCGAGCTTCTTGACGCGGATCGGGGGGTGATCATTGCGGGCGAAGGCTGTGGCGAGCCCGGTGCGGTGTTGGCCCTGGCGGAGGCAACGGGGTGGCCGGTGCTGGCCGATCCACGCTCCGGCTGTCGGGTGCGCCAAGTTTGCGTTGTTGCCCACGGCGACGCGTTACTCCGCCATGAACCCACTGCCGCCGCGCTGCGGCCTGAAGTGGTTCTCCGGTTGGGTGGCCCGCCCGCCTCAAAGGTGGTGGGGGCATGGCTTGCGGCCAGCGGTGCCCGCCAGGTTGTGGTGGACGGCTCTGGGCGTTGGATCGACGCCGATCGCACCGCCGCTCACGTCCTTCATGCGGACCCCACCGCGGTCGTGGTGGCGTTGGCCCGGTTGGTGGGTCGGCCGCGAACTGACGCCTGGGGTGGCCGCTGGGAAGTTGCGGAGGCGGCGGCCACGGCCGCCGTCGACGGGGTACTCGGAACCCACGAGGAGCCAACCGAACCCGGCGTCGCCCGTTCGTTGTTCGGCGCGTTACCGCCAACCAGCTCGCTGGTGGTTTCTTCGTCCATGCCGGTGCGAGACGTCGAGTGGTTCGGCGGCATGCAACTGGGCGTGCGGGTCCTAGCCAACCGAGGCGCCAACGGGATAGATGGTGTGGTGTCCACTGCAGTCGGGGTGGCATTGGCCAGTCGCCGATCTGGTGAACGCACCGCGGTCCTGGTGGGTGATGTTGCGTTCTTGCATGACAGCAACGCGCTGCTGGGATTGGCTTCCCGTGGAGTCGACCTCACGATCGTGGTAATCGACAATGACGGGGGCGGGATCTTTTCGTTCCTGCCCCAAGCGGGGGCCCTCGTCCCCGAACAGTTCGAGTTGTTGTTCGGCACGCCTCATGGGGTGGATCTCCCCACGCTGGCTGCCGCCCATGGTGTGCCTGTCATTTCGGTCGCAACCGCCAACGAGGTGCCGGTGGCCATTGCGGCATCGGCGTTCACCGGGGGCGTGACGCTGGTGCACATCCGCACGGACCGTCACGCCAATGTTGGCGTGCATGACGCCCTCCACGCGGCCGTGGCCGCGACGTTGGCGGCCAGCGCCGGCTAGGGCCGGACGATCGCTCCGAGCATGGCTTGGAGCTTGGCCCGGGTTTCGATGAGTTCGGTGGGCGGGTCTGAATCTCCGACGATGCCGTTTCCCGCGATGACGTGGGCAACGTGACCGTCGATCGATGCCCCTCGAATGCTCACGGCCCACTGCCCGTTGCCGGCGGCGTCGACCCAGCCGACGGCACCGGCGTACCGGCCACGGTCGAGATCTTCGAGCTCGGCAATGAGCGCGAGCGCGGCGTCCCGGGGGCGGCCGCAGATGGCAGGGGTCGGGTGGAGTGCCTCGACCAGTTCGAGTATGGATGCGGGCGGGTGCGACAGTCGACCCTCCACGGTGGTGGCCAAGTGCTGGACGTTGGCGAGGGCGACGACCGAGGGCTCCGGCTCGTAGTCAACGTAGGACGAGAACGCGAGGAGGCCATCGTGCACGGCGTCGATAGTGACCTGATGCTCTTGGCGATACGTGGGCGAGGCGAACAGGCTGGCGGCCAAGCGGGCATCGGCGGCGGGATCGCCCCGGCGGGGGGCGGTGCCCGCCATGGGCTGAGCGCGGACCACATCGCCCGACCGGCCCACCAGGAG
>JANXNS010000040.1 GCA_025353965.1 Aquihabitans sp. | reverse complement strand
GTCCACCTCTGCCTCGGCCCCGACCGCTCCTAGCTCGCCAAAACGCACGAGGTCTGCCGCCGGCGGGTCGTAGCCCAGCGGGCAGGCGAAACGAACCCTCATATTGAACATCGACGCCGCCAAGCCCAGGGACCGGGCCACATTTGAATAGTCACCGACCCAGGTCACGGTGAGACCGGCCAACTCGCCGAACTCGGCGCGAATGGTGAGCAGATCGGCGATGGCCTGGAGGGGATGGGCCCTGTCCGACAACAAGTTGACGATCGGGATATCGACGGTGCCAGCCATGCGCTCCAACATGGCATGGTCGAACACCCGGGCGGCGATGAGCGAGTGGTAGCAGGCCAACGTGCGGGCCACGTCTTCGGCGGACTCCCGGCCATCGATGTCGACCTCTTCGGGCCGAAGATAGATCGGGTGACCACCGAGTTGGACCACCGCCATCTCCGTGGAGTTGCGAGTCCGGTTCGAGGGCTTCTCGAAGATCAGCGCAGCACCATTTCCAGCCAGGACCCGCGCCGGCGCCGTGTCTGCGCATAAATCCAGAACCTCTACCAACTCGTCGTAACTGAGGTCATCTATGTCGAGCAGGTGCCGGGTCATGCCGGGTCCTCCGGGGAACTGGTGGGAGATAAGTCCGCCAGGATGGCCCCCAAAATGGCCACCGCCTCAGCAATTTCCGCTTCGGTCACGAGCAGAGACGGCGCCAACCGGAGCGCACTGGGCGTGACCGCGTTGACCACCAGGCCCCGACGGAGGGCCTCGGCCGCCACCAGCCGAGCGTCGATACTGTCGACCAGCTGGGCGGCAAGGAGCAGACCTAGGCCCCGGACCGCAACCACCTCAGGCAGGGCGTGGAGCGCGTCGGTGAGGCTGGCCCCCGCCTTGGTGGCTCGAGCGGGTACATCCTCCGCTTCCATGACCGCCAGCACCGCCCGCGCCGCAGCGGTGGCAATGGGCTGACCGCCGTAGGTGGTGGCGTGGTCGCCCGGCTCGAAGACGCCCGCAACCTCCGCCCGAGCCCAGCACGCACCAATGGGGACACCGTTGCCGAGCGCCTTGGCCATGGTGACCACATCGGGCACCACGCCGTAATGCTGATGGCCGAACCACTCCCCGGTCCGGCCCAAGCCGGTCTGGACCTCGTCGACCATGAACAGCAGCCCACGCTCGTTGCAGATACGCCGGATGCCCGCGAAATACTCGATCGTGGCGGGATTGACCCCACCCTCACCCTGGATTGGCTCGACCAACACCGCTGCCACCGTTGGATCGATAGCTGCCTCGAGGGCCTCGAGGTCATTCCACGCGACGTGGCGGAAGCCCTCAGGGAGCGGCTGGAATGTTTCATGCTTGGCGGGCTGACCGGTTGCATGCAGCGTGGCCAACGTCCGGCCGTGAAACGAGCCGAACGCGCTGACCACGACGTGGCGCCCTCGCCCACCCCACTTACGGGCCAGTTTGATCGCCGCCTCGTTGGCCTCCGCCCCGGAATTGCAGAAGAACACCTGCCCGCCGCCACCCAGGAGCCGATCCAACGTGACCGCAACCTCCCAGCCCGGCTCGGTGCCGAACAGGTTCGACACGTGCAGCAAGGTCTGCGCCTGCGCATACAGCGCCTCAGCCACGACAGGGTGGCTATGGCCGAGTGACGTGACCGCCAAGCCGGAGAGAAAATCCAGATATTCCTTACCGGACACATCCCACAACCGGGCACCCTCGCCCCGCACGAACTGCACCGCGGGCGGGCCGTAGGTGGGCATGAGCGGGCAGCGTTCCAACGTGGCCGGGGCCTTCATGGCGGTGCCGTGAGCGTTCACGAACCCGCTCCGTCGGTCCGGGTAATCATGGTGCCGACGCCGGCATCGGTGAGCAACTCCAGCAACACCACATGAGCGATGCGACCGTCCAAGATATGGGCCGAACCGACGCCGGCATCGATGGCCGCCAGGCACGCATCGACCTTGGGGATCATCCCACCAGCAATGACCCCGTCCTCGATCAGAAGCTTGGCCCGGGTGGCCGAAAGCTTCGACACGAGCGACGTTGGGTCGTTCACATCGGTGAGCACGCCGGGCACGTCGGTCAGGTAGATGAGCTTCTCCGCACCCAGCGACTCAGCAATGGCGATGGCCGCAGAATCGGCGTTGATATTGAACGCTTGGCCGGTGGCATCGGCGCCGATCGTGGAGATGACTGGGATGAAATGGTCTCGCAAAAGGGTGTCCAGGATCTTGCGGTTCACGTCCACCACGTCGCCCACGTAGCCAAGCGCCTCGCTCCGCTGGGTAGCAATGATCAGGCCCGCATCCTCACCTGACAGGCCGACCGCCACCCGGTCGTGGCGGTTGATGGCCGACACGATGTCTGCCCCTACCCGACCGGTGAGCACCATGCGGGCCACGTCGAGCGTCTCCGCATCTGTCACCCGCAGGCCATCTCGAAACTCGGTCTCCTTGCCCAACTGAGCCAAGACCTTGCCGATCTGCGGACCGCCGCCGTGGACCACCACCGGCCGGAGCCCAATGGCCCGGAGCAGAACAACGTCAGCGGCGAACGAGTGCGACAGGGCTTCGTCCATCATGGCGTTGCCGCCGAACTTCACCACGACGATCTTGTCGGCAAATGCCTGGATGTAGGGAAGCGCCTCCACCAACACTGCGGCGCGACTTCCTGCGTCGATGCCTGAGACGTCCGATGCGCTCGCGTGCTCCTGGTCGGCCATCCTGCGAGTATATTCGACAACGTGCATGACTATGCAACATTAGTCAGCTGCCGCCGGTGTTTTCGTCGATGTACTGATGGGTGAGGTCGTTGGTGAGCACGGTGAACGTACCCTCACCCAGGCCTAGGTCGCAGGTGATCTCGAGATGGCGCTCGGCCATATGCGCGGCAACGGTTGCCTCGTCGTGCGCAATGGTCACGCCGCCCGCAGCCACCGTCACACCGCCATAGGCAATGGCCACCAGCTCCTGGTCGAACGCGATGTCGGCACAGCCAAGCTCGCTGGCCAGACGACCCCAGTACGGGTCCTGACCAAACCACGAGCACTTGCACAAGGTGCTGCGGGCGATCTGACGGGCGCCGGCCTCGGCGTCGCGGTTGGTAGCGGCGCCCGTCACCGTGAGCTTCACCACCTTGGTTGCGCCCTCTGCGTCTCCCGCCATCTGGAAGGCGAGGTCTGCGCAGGCCTGACCAATCGCCGTCGCCAGATCCGCCGCTGGCACTGGGCCGGCGGCGCCGCTGGCCATGAGGATGACCGTGTCGTTGGTGGAACGGCAGGCATCGGTCATCAAGATGTTGAAGCTGGTGGACACACCAGCGCGCAGCATGGCTTGAAGGTCGGCCGGCTCGGCCTCTGCATCGGTGGTGAGCACCGCGAGCATGGTGGCCATGTTGGGGCTGAGCATCGCCGCGCCCTTGGCCATGCCCCCGACCACCGCGCCGGTGTCGCCCACCGGCATGAGGGTTTCCTTCCGGCTGGAGTCCGTCGTGCGGATGGCTTCCGCCGCTGACACTCCCCCGGTGG
>JANXNS010000023.1 GCA_025353965.1 Aquihabitans sp. | reverse complement strand
GCGCCCCGGCAGCCGAATGCCGGCCTACGACACGTCGAAGGCGGCGCTCGCCGGGTTGAGCCGCCATGTGGCCATGGAAGGTGCCCGCCGCAACATTCGGGCCAACGTGATCGCCCCCGGCTTGATCGACACGCCCCTCGGCCGCCTCGCCACGCAAGGTCGCCCCAGTCGAACCACGGCTCCGGTGGCATTGGGCCGCCAAGGAACGGCCTGGGAAGTGGCCGCGCCGGCCGTGTTCCTCCTGAGCCACGAAGCCAGCTACATCACCGGCCAAGTCCTGGCCGTGGACGGCGGCCTTTCCACCCTCTAACCGAGCCGAACGGCAGACTGGGCCCATGGACGCGACACGACACCTGGAACTGCTGCGCATGGAAGGCGGCCGCTTGGCCGCCATGCCGGTTGAGATGCTCGGCGCGACGGTGCCCTCGCTACCGGACTGGACCGTGGAACGGGTCCTGCGCCACACCGGCAAGATCCATCAGTGGGTCACGGCGATGCTCGCGGGCGGGCCGGACCAACCGGTCGAGGCCGCGTCGGCCAACCTGGCGGGCATCCCCGCCGGGCCGGAGTGCCTCCCCGCCTACCGCCGCGCGCTCGACGCGGTGGTGGCAGAACTGGAATGCCACGAGCCGGACGCACCCGCCAACACATTCGCCGGGCTCGGCACGGCCGGCTTTTGGTACCGGCGCCAAGCCCACGAGGTGGCGGTGCACCGCATCGATGCGGCCGACGCCGTCCATGCCGCGGGAGGCCCTGCGCCCGAAGCGCTCACGGTGGACGGCGCGGCCGACGGGATTGACGAGTGGGCCAACTTGTTTCTGGTCACCCGCTGGTCGCAACGCAACGAGGCGTTTCCGTCGGGCCTGACCGGCCACACCGTCCACATTCACGGCACCGATGACCCCGCCCCCGCCGACGGCGCCGAATGGCTGCTCACGTTCACCGGGAACGGGGTCCAGGTGGAGGCCACTCACGCCAAGGGCGACGTCGCCCTGCGGGGGCCAGCCCAAACCCTGCTCCTCACGATGTGGCGGCGCCGTCCGCTGTCCACCGTGGATGCGATCGGCGATGTGACCGTGGCCGAACGCCTGCTCGACATCGCCCAGTTCTGACACCTCCGGATCGCGGTCCCGCAACGCTGCGGCAACCGATTACACCGTCCAGGTATTGCTGTACTGGGTGGCATCGGAGCCCTCAGCCAAGACCGACGCAGAGGGCGACCCGCGAGTGGGCATGGTCGGGTTCTCCTATGCCGGCGGCATCCAGCTGATCACTGCGGCCATCGACTGCCGAGCGCTGAAAATGAGGCCTGGTTCGTTGACCGCGGCCCCGGTCGACGGGCTCGCCCTTGGCGCCCCCACCGTGAAACTCACGTACTCGGAAACTACCCCCGACGGGCCTACGATCCGGCCATGGATCTACCGGTCATGCCGCCCCTGCTACCCATGCTGGCCAAGGCGACCCCCGGGCTTCCCGACATGCCCGAAGGCGAGATGTGGTTCGAGCCCAAGTGGGACGGGTTCCGCTGTCTGGTCTTTCGTGATGGCGACGAAATTATGCTCGGCTCCCGCAATGACAAGCCGCTCACCCGATACTTCCCCGAGCTGCTCGGGCCGTTGCGAGAATCGCTGCCGGACCGGTGTGTGGTCGATGGCGAAATCGTGGTCACCAATGCACAGGGCTTGGATTTCAACGCGCTCCAACAGCGCGTCCACCCCGCCGAATCCCGAGTGAACCGGCTGGCAGCCGAGACCCCCGCTTCGTTCGTGGCCTTCGACCTCCTCGCGTTGGGCGATGCCTCCCTCCTCCAGACCCCGCTGGCCGAGCGCCGCCGTCTGCTCGAAGCCGCCTTCACCCACGCCAAGCCGCCGGTGCACCTGACCCCCGGCACGTTCGACCGGGAGCTGGCGATGGACTGGTTCTCACGGTTCGAGGGCGCTGGCCTGGACGGGGTGATGGCCAAGTCCGCCACTGGTTTCTACCAGCCGAACAAGCGGGCGCAGCTCAAGGTCAAACACCTCCGCACCGCGGACTGCGTGGTCGGTGGCTTCCGGGAACACCAGGGCGGCGACGGCCCCGGATCGCTCATGCTTGGCCTCTACGACGAGGTGGGTCGCCTCCACAACCTGGGCGTCGCCTCCTCCTTCTCGGCCGCCCGCCGGGCTGAATTCCGGACCGAACTGGCGCCGTACGTGGCCGATGACCTGGCCGGGCACCCGTGGGCCGGCTGGGCCGACGCCGCGGCCCACGCATCCAGCGAAACCGGCCGCCTGCCGGGGGCCGTCTCCCGTTGGAACGCCACCAAGGACCTGTCGTTTACCCCGCTGCGCCCCGAACTGGTGGTAGAAGTGGCCTACGAACGGGTCGACAACGGCCGCTTCCGCCACAGCGCCCGGTTTCAGCGCTGGCGACCGGACAAGGACGCAGCCACCTGCACGTTCAGCCAGCTCGAAGTGGTTCCGCCCACTGAACTTACCCTCGCGTTCGGTGGCCACCCCCGCCCTGACGCGTCGACCTGACTGGGGGCCCTCACACCGGCACGAGTGTGACCACCGAGGACTTGACGGCCTTGGCCGACCACGTCTCTGGCCAGGACTTAGGAGCGTTCTTCGACAGCCAGCTGCGTTTGCCAACCCAGCCCGATCTGCCCCGCTGATCGATCTTCCCGTTTGCGGGTGGAAGCCGGGGACCGGTAGCGTGCCCCTCGCCCCGGAAACGGGGTAGGACCTCGATGTCTTCGGGCAGAGGGTTCCGTGGTCCCGTGGTGCAGTTTGGAGTGCACGCCGGCCTGTCAAGCCGGAGGTCGCGGGTTCAAATCCCGTCGGGACCGCTCCGGCGGTCGGATTCGTCCGACCGCCGGGCAACCGAGGTCGGGTAGCTCAGTTGGCAGAGCGACCGCCTGAAAAGCGGTAGGTCACCGGATCGACGCCGGTTCCGACCACCAGGTTGTGTACACCAGGTCGGCCCTAAAAGGGCCGGCCTGGTGTCGTTTTCGGCCCACGGCCCAAACCTTCCCGTGGCGTGACGAAGGCCGCCACATCACCCAGAGGAGGTGGCATAGGTTCACGGTCATGCGTGACTCCGTGACCGTCCATATAAACGCCTCGCCGGAGAAGGTTTGGGACCTCGTCAGCGACGTCACAAAAATCGGCAGCTACAGCCCAGAAACGTTCGAGGCCGAATGGCTGGAGGGCGCAACCGGGCCGGCCGTCGGCGCCAAGTTCCGGGGCCATGTCAAGCGCAACGGCCGCGGACCCACCTACTGGGCCGGCTGCGTGGTGATTGCCTCCGAGCCTGGCAAAGAATTCGCCTTCGCCGTCGGCTCAGAGGACAAGCCGGTAAATACCTGGCGATACATGCTGGAACCGGCGGGCGACGGTACCGCTGTCACCGAGTCCTTTGAGCTCTCGCCGACCTTGCCGCTCAAGATCTACTGGGCCCTCCTCGGGTGGTCCCGCGGCAAGACCAACCGCAACGGCATGCGCACCACCCTTGAGCGCATCAAGGCCGAGGTCGAACGGCCCTGACCCGCAAAACCGGCCGTAGCCTGACCTGATGACTTCATCGAAGTGGACTGCATCCGACCTTCCCTCCATGACGGGGCGCACCGCCATCGTCACCGGGGCCAACAGCGGGCTTGGTCTGGTCACCACTCGGCAGTTGGCCAAGGCGGGCGCCAAGGTGATCCTGGCCGTGCGTGACACCGCCAAGGGTGAGGCCGCCGCCGCCACCGTGCGCGGCGACACCGAGGTGCGCAAGCTGGACCTGGCCGACTTGGCGTCGGTGCGGGCCTTCGCCGACGGCTGGACCGGGCCGGTGGATCTGCTGGTGAACAACGCCGGGATCATGGCCATCCCTGAGTACCGGACGGCCGACGGGTTCGAGATGCAGATCGGCACCAACCACCTCGGCCACTTCGCTCTCACCAACCTGCTCCTGCCGCAGCTCACCGATCGCGTGGTCACGGTGTCCTCCCAGGCCCACCGCACCGGGTCGATCCGGCTCGACGACCTCAACTGGGAGAAGGGCGGCTACAAGCCGTGGGCGGCCTACGGGCAGTCCAAGTTGGCCAACCTGCTGTTCACCCTTGAGCTCCAGCGTCGCCTCGACGATGCCAGATCGGGCGTGCGGGCTCTTGCGGCGCACCCCGGTTATGCCGCCACCAACCTGCAAAGCCGTAGCGAGAGCCCGATCATGCACGGGTTCATGAAGGTGGCCAACAAGGTGATCGCCCAGAGCGACGAGATGGGCGCGTTGCCCACGTTGTTCGCCGCCTCGCAAGACCTGCCTGGCAACAGCTACCTCGGTCCGGACGGATTCCAGGAACAACGGGGCCACCCAACGTTGGTGGGCTGCACGGCCAAGGCCAAAGACGCCGACATGGCCCGCAAATTGTGGGATTTGTCCGAGCAACTCACGGGGGTCGCGTTCCCCGCCAGCCTCGGCGCCTGACGCAGAAACACGCGTCTCCCCCAAATTGGGGAGATCTGCACCGGCGAGCTGATCCGTACAAGGGATAGCTCGCCGACGTCACTCCTTTACGGGTCGCGTCGGCTTGTCCGTACCCGTTACTGGTGCCGAGAAACCGGACACCAAAGGAGCCGAATGCGATGACCGTCGACGACCATGCGCTTCACGAGCTAATCGTGGAGTCACAAGACCTGCAGGTAGATGCCCTGCGGGACATGAAAGGCATGGTCAGCGATGCCGCTGACCTGCGCCAAGACCGAGCTCGCAACGGGGTAGACCCCGCCCGGCTCAACAAGCTCAACGAGAGCCGCCGTCTGGCACTACGCAACGGTGGCCTCGGCCTCGGTGCGTTCGCCAGCCGCGGGCTGCTCGCCACCGGCCTCGGTGCGGCAGTTGCCGGCATCGTGGCCAGCCCGGCTGCGGCCCAGGGCGGCGACGTGAACGTCCAGATTCTCCAGACGGCTTCGTCGCTGGAAAATCTGGCGGTCGCCACCTACGGCGCGGCGCTCGGCCTCGACTTCATCAAGAGCGGCAACGCAGTGGTGAAGAAGTTCGCTGAGACCACCATGGGTCAGCACAAAGAGCACGGTGATGCCTTCAAGGCCATGACCAAGGCGCTCAAGGGCACTGAGCAGACCAAGACCAATCCGAAGTACCAGGCCGTCGTCACCGACGCTCTTCCCACGCTGACCGACCCGGCCAAGGTCGTAGACCTGGCCATCGCCCTGGAGACCGTGGCCACCGAGACCTACGTGGCCAACATGAGCCTTCTCGACGACGCGGACTCAAAGGCCCTCATGGCCAGCGTCATGGGTGTCGAATCCCAGCACCTGGCGGTCCTCCGGGCCGTCGCGGCGTTGCTGGCCGGCGGTGCCGCCGACCTCATCGCCATCCCCACCGATGCCGCCAAGCTGCCCGCAGCCGCTGGCAGCGTTTCCTTCCCCAAGTCGTTCGAGCCGACCGACATGGCTAGCCCGCCCGAAGAAGGAGCGGTCAAGTGAACGAGGACACCATGAACCCCACCACCACCGAAGCCAAGTCCCTGCTTAGCAAGGGCTTCAACCGGCGAGGTTTCCTCGTCACCGCCGGTGCGCTCAGCGCCGGCGCCGTACTCGCTGCCTGTGGCAGCGACTCCAAGAGCAGCAGCACCACCACTGCGGCAGCAGACAAGACGACCACCACTGCGGCTCCCGCGAAGGGGGGCGCTGCTGCTGACCTGAAGGTCGGTGCTGTCGCCGCCAGCCTCGAAGTGCTCGCCGTCAACACCTATGGCGCCGCTCTTGACGCCGCTGGTGCCGGCAAACTCGGCAAGGTTCCGCCCGCCGTTGCTGAGTTCGTCACCACGGCCAAGAAGCATCACCAGGATGCGCTCGATGCCTGGAACAAGATCCTCACCGACAATGGTGCGGAAGCCGTAACCGATCCCCCCGCTGACCTCGAAAAGACGGTCAACACGGAGTTCGGCAAGGTCACCGACGTGGGTGGGGCAGCCAAGCTGGCCCTCCTGCTCGAGCAGACCGCAGCAGCCACCTACCTCAAGGTGCTTCCGGGACTCACCGTCCCGGGCGCCATCGAGTTGGCCGCTTCGATCCAGCCGATCGACATGCAGCATGCCGCCGTGCTGCTGTTCGTCCTCGGCGAGTACCCGGTGCCGGACACGTTCGCCAGCACCGACATGTCCTACGCCTAAATCAGGTAGGTAGTCCCGGGCCCATGACCCCCAGCCTTCGGGCTGGGGGTCATTCCCGTTTTCAGCTCTGAGCCGGTTCGAGAACGTTGGTGACCAGATCGTCGAGCTGGCTGCGCAGGGTGTCGACGTCGAACGCCAGGCACAAAACGATCAGTCGGTCTACCCCGAGGGCGGCGTATTCCTCGACCAGTTGGGGGGTGGTCTGGTTGAAGTACGGGCTGACGGACAGGACCACATCGCTGCGGGTGCGCCCCTCCTCGGCCAAGGCGGCGTCTAGGCGGCCCAACGGTTCCGGCAGGTCCGCGGGGAGACGATTGAACGAGAACCAACCTTGGGCGTGGCGGGCCACTCGCCGCATGGCGGCATCGCTCTCGCCGCCAACATGAATGGGCGGGTGCGGGGTCTGGATGGGCTTGGGGTACATCCGGCACGGGTCCAAGTTGTAGAGCTCGCCGTGGTATTCCGAGACCTCATCGCACCACAAGCTCTTCATGACCTGGAGGTGTTCGTCGGTCCGCTGGCCGCGCTTTTCGAACGGCATCGCTACCGCCTCGAATTCCTCTTTGAGCCAGCCGACGCCAACCCCAAAATCCACCCGGCCACCCGAGAGCGAATCCAGATCAGTGACCGCTTTTGCGGTGTACACCGGGTTGCGTTGCGGAACCAGACAGATGCCAGTCCCGAGCCGCACCCGATCGGTGATCGCCGCCAGGAACGTCAGCGCCTGGAGCGGTTCGAGCATGCCGCTGTCGGGCCCGCCCGGGAACTTGCCATCGGCCGAGTACGGGTAGGCGGACGAGTACTCGTCGAACAACACCACATGCTCGGGCACCCAAATGGACTCAAACCCGCGTTCCTCTGTCTCCCGACCAACGGCCCGGAGAATCTCCGGCGACGCGTTGCCGTTGCCTAGCGGTACAAAAACTCCAACGTCCATGAACGCCCCCTCGTGATTCGAACACCTCACTCTTTCAACCCCAGCCAGGATGCAGAAATCGTCCGGCTGAACTAGAACAGGTTCTAGTTCACCAAGGGAAGAGGACCAACCAATGTCGATTCGCGTCATCCAGTGGGCCACCGGCACCGTGGGCATCCACGCCGTGCCCGCCATCGTCGCCCACCCCCAACTCGAGCTGGCCGGCCTCTGGGTCCACTCCGACGCCAAGGCCGGCCAAGACGCTGGCGTGCTCTGCGGCGGGCCCGAGGCGGGCGTGATCGCCACCCAAGACGCCGACGCCCTCCTGGCCCTGGACGCGCACGCCGTTTGCTACACCGCTAGCTCCGATATTCGACCCGACGCGGTGATCGACGACCTCTGCCGGATCCTCGAAAGCGGACTCAACGTGGTCAACACCTCGTTCGTGCCGCTGCTGTTCCCCAAGGCCGCAGGCGATGGGGTCTATGACCGCCTCCAGGCCGCCTGCCTGGCTGGCAACTCCAGCTTCTACACGTCCGGGATCGACCCCGGCTTCGGCAACTCCGGCATCACCATCCACGCGCTGGCCCTCTGCAAAGAAGTGCAGACCGTCCGGATGATGGAAATCGTGAACTACGCCACCTGGGACAACCCCTTCACCATGTTCGAAATCATGGGCTTCGGCAAGGAGCGGGCCGACCAGTCGCTCCTGCTCTCCCCCGGGTCCACCGCCCTCGCGTGGGGACCGGTCATCGAGCTGGTCGCCGCCGCCATTGGCCTCGAGCTGGACGAAATCACCGAGCGCTTCGAGATCATCCGGGCCGACGAAGACATCGAAATCGCCTCGGGCACCGTCGCCGCCGGCACCATCTCGGGGATGCGCTTCGAGATCATCGGCGTGGCCGACGGTGAGGAGCGAATCATCGTGGAGCACGTGACTCGCCTACGCGACGAAGACGCCCCAGAATGGCCCCAAGGCCACGGCTACCGGATCGTGGTGTCGGGCGAACCCAATGTGAAACTCGAGCTCGCGCTCACCTCTGATCGCGGCGACCACAACCACGCCGGGTGTCTGGCCACCGCCATGCACGTGGTGAACGCCATCCCCCATGTCGTTGCCGCTGCCCCCGGTGTCCTCACCGTGCTGGACTTGCCCGTCTACTCCGCCCGAGTAGCCATCTAACCTGGCGGCCATGCCGACCGCACCTGCTGTCACCGCCGCACCCAACGTGCTCGACCCCGAGTTTTGGGTCGACCTAGACGCCATGCACGAGACGTTCCGAGGCCTGCGCGCCCAAGGTCCTCTTGCGTGGGACGGTGGCAGTGCGCTCTGGGTTGCGGTTGGCCATGCCGAGATCCTGGAGATCGAGCGGCGCAACGAAGACTTCGTCAGCAGCCAGGGGTACCGCTCGTTCGACGCGGGCGGCGAGGACAACATGATCGCCCTCGACGACCCCCGCCACGCCGAGCAACGCAAGCTCATATCCCGCCGGTTCACCCCCAAAGCGGTCCGCGCCCTGGACCCGTACCTGTCCCACCTCATCAGCGAACTGCTGGACGGGTTCGTCGGTCGGGGTCAGCTGGAGGTCGTGGCGGAGCTCGCGGCCCAACTCCCTGCCCGCCTCACGGCGCACCTGCTTGGGTTCGACGAAGACCGCTGGACGGACATCAAAACGTGGTCCGAGCAGATGATGCGCTACGACGCAGCCCTCCACAACGAGGACGCCCGGAATGGCTTCGTGTCGGCCGTCGTGGAGTTCAGCCCACCGTTGTTCGACCTCTTCGATGCCCGCCGAGGCAACCCCACCGACGACATCATCTCGGTGTGGGCCAACGCCGAACTCGGCGGCTGTCCGATCGGCCGCGAAACCTTGGTCAACGAGACCGGCCTGGTGATCTCCGGTGGCGCCGAGACCACCCGCACGGTGATCGCCCGCGGCCTCGCCGTGTTCGCCGAACACCCAGACCAATGGGAGGCCATGGCGGCAGACCCATCGTTGGTGCCTGGTGCCGTAGAAGAACTCATCCGGTGGGTCACGCCGCTCAACAACTTCTTCCGCGTGGCCGCAACCGACACCACCGTCGCCGGCCAGGCCATAGCCGCCGGCGACAGGATCATGCTGGCCTACCCGTCGGCCAACCGGGACGAGCGGGTCTTCACCGATCCATACCGGTTCGACATTCGGCGGAGTCCCAACCCCCACGTGGCCTTCGGGTTCGGCTCCCACTTCTGCCTCGGCGCCTCCCTTGCCCGCTACGAACTGAACCTGCTGTTCACCCGTCTCAGCGCGGCGATTAGCGACCTCGAAGTGATCGACCCACCCGACCTAGAAGCCAACGTCTTCGTGACCGCCGTGCGCTCATTTCAACTGGGCTTTACTGCTCGCTCGTAACCCCATCTTCCACGAAGATGTCGCAGTTAAGCAGTGCATTTCGCCTTAACTACGACAACTTCGGCAAGGTGGGGGCTAGCGCTTGGGCCAGCGGGAGACTTTGCGCATGAGCTTCTGGATGGTTCCCGAGTAGGGCGGGTACATGGCGCTTAGGTCGCCCTTGGTGGAGCGACGCAGGACGGACTTGTGGTGGCTAAATGTGTCGAACCCGGCCTTACCGTGGTAGCTGCCGATGCCGCTCGGGCCGACGCCACCGAACGGGAGTGAGGGCACCGCAACTTGGTACACGAGGTGGTTGACGCAGACCGAGCCGGCGATGGTTCCGTCGAGCACGCGGCGCTCTGTATCGCGTGAGGCGCTGAACAGATACAGGGCGAGGGGCCGGGGCCGGGCCTGGATGAAGTCGATGGCGTCGTCGATCGAGTCCACCGCAATCACGGGGAGCAGCGGGCCGAAGATTTCCTCTTGCATGATCGGCGAATCCAGATCTGGCTCGCTCACGATGACGGGGTCCATGACCCGGCTGGTGCAGTTGGTGTTGCGGGTCAGGAGTTCGTTGCCCCCGTGGGCTCCGAGCAGACCCTCGAGCCGGGCGATGTGATCGCCGTTGACGATCGAGGCCGCTGGGGCCTTGTCCCGCAAAGCACCTAGCTCTTCGACGAGAAGCGTGGTGAACGGGTCGGAGACCGAGCGTTCGACGAGGACGTAGTCCGGGGCGATACAGGTTTGGCCTGCGTTGAGGTACTTCGCCCAGGCCACCCGCTTGGCCGCAACCTTGAGGTCGGCGTCGGCGGCCACGATGGTCGGGCTCTTGCCACCGAGTTCCAGCGTGACGGGGGTAAGGAACTTGGCCGCCGCCGCCATCACGACCTTGCCCACGCGGGTACTGCCGGTGAAGAGGATGTGGTCGAACTCCAGCTCCAACAAGCTGGTGGTGACGTCGACCCCGCCCTCGACCACACGGACCGCCTCGGGGTCGAGGTGTTGCGGAACCAGTTCGGCCAACAGCGCAGACGTTGCGGGGGCGAGTTCAGAAGGCTTGAGCAGCGCGCAGTTGCCGGCCGCAACCGCGCCGACCAGTGGCGAAAGGAGCAGTTGAACCGGATAGTTCCACGGGGAGATGATGAGCACGACACCGACGGCCTGCGGCTCCGTCCACGCCTTTGACGGCATGGCCACCAGCGGCACCGGGTGGCTGGTCGGCTTCATCCAGCCGGCCAGGTGATCGAGGGCGAACTTGGCCTCGTCCCGGGTGGTCAAGAGGTCCGTGAGCCAGCCGTCGAACGGGGGCTTTCCCACGTCCGTCGCCATGGCCGCGATGAGACGGTCTTCGTTGCGTTCGAGGAGATCGATGATCCCTTGGAGTTGACGCTTACGCCACCCAATGCCCGCCGTCCGCCCACCGCTGAAGGTGGACCGGAGGTCTGCCAGCACCGAGCCGACGGCGGCCGGGGTGGTGATGTCCACGATGGTGGGGTTGGTGTCGAGACTCACTGGACGATTCCCTTCGCCGGGCACGGTTCGTACCACTATCGGAACGTACCACCGCTTATGTCAGGCCAGCCTCCCAACCGGAGAAACCTCCCAGTAGTGTCGCCGCCACTATGACCGTCACCGATGCTGGAGCAGGCCTGCGCCTGGCCGACCCGAACACGTTCGCCGCTGGGGTTCCGCACCAGGCGCTGGCAGAGCTGCGCCGTTCCACCCCCGTTGCCTGGCAAGAAATGGATGGCCAGCCCGGGTTCTGGGCCGTGCTCCGCCACGCCGATGTGGTGACCGTGGCCCGGGACCCCAAGACCTTCTCGGCGGAGGAGGGCGGCGTGGTGATAGAGGACCTCCCTCCGGAGAGCCTGGAGATGATGCGCGGCATGTTGCTGGCCATGGACCCGCCTCGCCATGTGACCTACCGCAAGCCCTTGGCCGACACGTTCAAGGCCAAAGTGATCGCCGATCTTGAACCTCAGATCCGGGCCATCTGTAAGGAACTCATGGCCGAAGCAGCCGCGGCTGGGCCTGAAGTGGAGTTCGTCCATCAGGTCACGGCCGGCCTCCCCACACGGGTGATGGGTCGCCTCATGGGCCTCCCCGTGGAGGATTGGGATCTGCTCCATTCTTTGGCCGAACGCCAGACCGCCGGGCAAGATCCAGACATCAACCCGCCCAGTCCGGAGGGAGCGGAGGCAGATTTTTCGGCATCGATCGACATGGCGATGTACGCCATCGAGTTCGCGGCGAAACGCCGGGCGGAGCCACCGCGAGAGGACCTCACCACCCTCATTCTGGAGGGCGACTTTGGCGGCCAGCCCATGTCGGACCTCGACTTCGGCAGCTTCTTCGTGCAGCTGGTGACGGCCGGCAACGACACCACCAAGACCATGCTCTCGTCGGGCCTGCTCGCCCTGCTGCAACATCCCGACCAACTCGCCGACTTGCGGGCCGATCCGGCCCTGGTGCCCGGCGCAGTGGAAGAAATACTCCGGTGGGCCAACCCGCTGCATTACTTCCGCCGGACGGCAACCGTGGATACAGAGCTCAACGGAGCCGCCATCAAAGCGGGCGACAAGGTGGCCATGTATTACACATCGGCCAACCGGGACGAAGACGTGTTCGACGACCCTCAGCGGTTCGACATCACCCGCGCCCACAACCCGCACCTCTCGTTCGGGATCGCCGAGCATTTCTGCTTGGGCGTGCACCTTGCCCGGTTGGAAGGAAGGGTGTTCTTCCAAGAACTGCTCGCCGCGTTCCCCCATATTGCGCTGGCCGGCGAGCCCGTCCGGCTCCGTTCCAACCTGAACAACAGCTTCAAGACATTGCCCGTGAGACTCGAAGGAAGCCATGGCTGAGACCCCGCACGCTGGCATCGACATAGTCCGCTCGTTCCTGGCGGAATCCGGCATGGGCGGTTCGATCGCAGAGGTGCGTGCCGTCATGAACGCGCCCGCCAGTGTCAACGCGGCGCCCGACGGCGTACATGTGAGCGTGGAGGAACTCGCCGGACGACCCGTGGAGTGGCTCCAGCCCCAGGGGGCCAGCCGCGATCGCGTGGTGCTGTACCTGCACGGCGGTGGCTATTGCGCGGGCAGCCTGGACAGCCACCGCGGTATCGGTGGGAGGTTGGCGCTAGAGGCGAAGACTGCAGTGGTCATGCTGGACTACCGCCTGGCGCCGGAGGATCCGTTCCCCGCCGCGGTCGACGATGCGGTCGCCGCATACCGGGCACTCCTCGCGCTCGGGATCGCCGGATTGAGCATTGCCATCGCCGGCGATTCCGCCGGTGGTGGCCTGACCATGAGCACGGCGCTGGCCCTACGCGCCGCGGGGGACCCCCTTCCCGCCGCGCTGGCCGTACTGTCGCCTTGGGTTGACCTCACGCAAACGTCCGATGCGTACGACCGCCTGAGCGAAGTGGACCCCATGTGTTCCGCTGCCGGACTCACGGAGATGGCTACCGCCTACCTCGGCAACGCTGACCCCAAGCAAGAACTGGCGTCGCCCCGTTTCGCCGACCTCACCGGCCTGCCTCCGCTCCGAATCGACGTGGGCACCGAGGAGGTCCTGCTCGACGATGCCACCGGCCTGGCCGACGCGGCCACGGCGGCGGGAGTGGAGACAACCGTGGTGGTCTGGCCGCAGATGATCCACGTGTTCCAGGCCTTCCCTGGAGAGCTCGTGCCGGAGTCAGATCAGAGCATTCATGACATCGGCGTGTTCCTGTCCAGCCACCTCGGTTGAGCGTCCGGCGATCCCGCCGCCTTAGGCCAGGCGGGCCGGGAAACCGCCGGTGGCCACCGGGCCCCAGCGCAGCGGCGTGACCCGGATGAGCGACTTGCCCTGGCGGACCATGGCCTCGCGGTATTCGTTCCAGTCCGGGTGCTCGCCCGAGATGCAGCGGTAGTAGCCCACCAGCGGCTCAATGGAGGCCGGCGCATCTAGCACCTCGGCGGTGCCGTCGACCTGCACCCACGCGCCGTTCCAATCATCGGACAACACCAGCAGGCTGGCCTCCGGAAAGCGGCGAAGGTTGTGGACTTTGGCCCGCTCGGGGTAGGTAGCGATCACGATCCGGCCCTCGTCGACACCGGCCGAGACGGGGGAAAGCTGGGGCGAGCCGTCCGCCCGAGTAGTCACCAGGATCACGTGATGGCGGGCCTCAACAAACTCCAACAGGTCGGCCAGGTCGACCTGGGTGTTGGTGGCGATCTGCGGGCTCATGGGGCGGTTCCTTCGTCGGTGACCTGGCCAGGGTACGACGGTCTGCGCCTCGGGCCGTTCCATCCTCGAATTGGCCCCGCGGTAGCTCAGATTTTTGGGGCGCCCGGCCGATAGGCGAGCCATGGCACATGGCGACCGGACGAGACCCGCCAAGCGGACGCGGAAGGTGCTCGCGGTGGCCGCAACGGTCACGTTGAGCGCCCTCGCAACGGTCTGCGCCACCACCTGAGCCGGGCAGCGAAACCACCGTCGCGCCCACACCCACGGGCGACCCGGTCGCCGGCGGACAACCGATCAGCGACACGAAGTCCTGTGAGGTACTGGCCAAGGGTCCGTGGCGAGATACGCAGTACGGCGCAGACCCAGTGGCCACGGTTCGGGCCGGAAAGATCCCCCCGTTCATTTCGGGAGCCGACGGCACCCCGCTCACCATCGCCGAGTTCCCCACGGTGGATGACTACAACGATCACGTCACGCTCGAAGAGCCAACGAAGCTGTACGAGGCCTTCACCGCCGCCGGGTACCAGGAGCGAGCAAGGCCGTGGTCAGCACGTTCGTCATGGGCGACACCGAAGTATCGGTCCTCGTATGCGAGTGCTACGGCAAGACCGACGCCGACCGTCAGCGCTTCGTCGAGGAACGGGCAACCGAGGTCGAAGGCATCCTCATCAAGCCACCCCCAGCCCAAAAACCAGTCTGACCCCCACCCCCAGCCCCTCCGCCACCGCCACCCTCACGAACCGTTTCTGAGTGCCGGGCTCACGCCAAGCGCCGTCTGACGAGGCGGGCGACCACGGTCCACGCGTTGGTCATGACCCAACACACCGCGCCGACGAACACCCGCAAAACGGCCGCGCTTATCACGAAACCACCTACGCCGGTCAGCCATTCGAACGCCCCCGAGGGGAACCCAAACTGGTGGATATTTGATGCCACCGAAATCGCCAGAAGCACCGCGGTGACAATGGTGGCGACGCGGTCATAGGTCGGCCGGGTGCGGGACTGGTGGCCGGTGGCAGCCGGATGCGGCTGCGGTTTCTGCGCCGCCGCCTTGGCCCAGAGGAGCAGGGCGGCGACGGCGACGACGATCAGCAGCTTGGCGACCAATGAGGCGAAACTGTTCGTCGCCGAAAACACCAAGATCCCGAGAGTCGCCAGGCCAACGATCGGCAGCACCACCAAGAGCGGCCCGTTCACTTTCTGTGTCTCACCGGCATCCATCACGCGGACGCTACCGCGAACCGTGGGCACGAAATCGAAGCACTCGCAGCGCTCGGGGGTGGGACAATCGGCTAATGCTGACCGTCCGCCGCGCTGAGCCAGACGACGCCAGCGCCGTCGCCGCGGTGAACGTCCGGTCTTGGCAGGTTGGCTATCGGGGCCTACTGCCGGACGACTACCTAGACAGCCTCCGACCCGAGCAGCGCCGCGACAGGTACACCTTCGGGCTGGACGACCCCGAGGCGCCTTCGACATTGCTGGCTGTTGAAGGCGACGAGATCCACGGCTTCGTGACTACCGGTCCCGCGCGAGACCTCGATGTTGTCGGGTGCGGGGAGATCTTGGCCCTCTACGTGGACCCGCCACGGTGGGGCGAGGGCGTAGGGCAGCGGCTCATGGTGAAGGCCCGAGCAGCCCTAGGCGTTGGGGGCCGGACGGGTGCGGTGTTGTGGGTCCTCGCCGGGAACGAACGCGCGTCGCGGTTTTACCAGGCTGACGGCTGGCAGCTAGACGGCGAGACAAGGTCCGAGGTCATCTGGGGCATCGAAGTGAACGACGTCCGGCGAAGGATCCGTTTCTAGGTGCAGATCCGGCAGCCAGTTGCCGGATCTGCACTCAGAAACGGTTGGGGGCACGAGGGCATAGGGCTAACCCGACCAGTGGTATTGGACGTCGGGGGCGGCTTCCTCGTTGTCGCCGTTGGTGGTTGCTCCGGCGATAAAGCCGCGGCGTTCGTAGAAACGACGGGCCCCAGTGTTGGCCTGGAAGGTCCAGAGATCCAGACCCTTGGGGTTGGCCGCCTTGGCCAGGTCCACGAGCCTGGATCCGAGCCCCGTGCCCGTGGCCGCCGGGTCCACATAGAGCTGCTCCTCGTCGGTGTGAACCGGGGCCGGAATATGAGGCACCGAGGCGTGCCGCGAGCGCAGCCACACCGCGGCCACGCCGTCGGCATCGCTCGCCCCTGCCCGCCGCATGGGATCAGGCCAGGCCGAGCACGGTGGGCAGGTCTGCGTAGTCGTCCAACACGGCGTCGCCCTCCACGCCGACGGTTGCCCCTTCGACCGACTCAGGATCATCGAACACGCCGGTGTACCGGACGGCGAACATGCCGACGGCCTGGGCGCCAGCCACGTCGGTTCGGCGCAGGTCTCCGATGTGGACCGCCTCCGAGGCATCTATCCCACCCAGGCCGGCCAGCGCGTGGTGGAAGATCGCGGGATCTGGCTTGAAGCAGCCGACCTCATCACTAAAAGACCAGTGGTCGAAGTACTCAATGAGGCCGTGACGGGTCAGGTATCGGCGCAGGGTGGACGACGGCGCCAAACCCACGTCGCAGATGATGCCCACTCGGAGCCCGGCCAGGCTCAGCCCTTCGAGCGCCTCGGCCACGCCGGGAGCGGGGTGCGGATCGTGGCTCGGATCGGGGTCCGTGATCGACGACAGCAACTCGGCCTGCAGGCTGTCGGACACCTCTATCCCGAGGTGTCCGATCATGTCGGCCACCGCCTCACGGGCCACATAAATCCGGTTGGCATTCCAGTTCTCGTCGAAGCGGCGGCCCACGTACACCAGGCCAGCGCTCACTACCTCACGGTCGAGGTCGATACCCTCCCCCGCAAGCAGGCCGAGCCACGCGGAGAGCCGCCGGTCGCGCACACCGTGGTCATCGGCCTGGATAATCGTGTTCCAGAAGTCGAACGTGACCGCCCGCAGCGGCGGACCGGAGGTGGAACGGTGCATACCCTCAGCCGACCTGATCCGGGTCAGGCTTGGTTGCGGCAGACACCGTCGGCCACGGCGGCCTTGGCCACGGCCGCCGCCACCAACTCGGCCACTCGCGTGTCGAACACCGACGGGATGATGAAACCAGGCCGCAGTTCTTCGGGCGACACCGCCGATGCAATGGCCTCGGCCGCGGCCACCTTCATGTTCTCGGTGATGTCGGTTGCGCCCGCGTCCAGCGCGCCGCGAAAGATACCCGGGAAGGCCAGCACGTTGTTGATCTGATTGGGATAATCGCTCCGGCCGGTAGCCATGACGGCGACCAGGTCCTTGGCCAATTCCGGCCGGATCTCTGGGTTCGGGTTCGACATGGCAAACACGATCGGGTTGCTGGCCATCTTGCGGAGATCGTCGGGCCCGATGAGGTCGGGTGCGCTCACGCCAATGAACACGTCGGCGCCCGGCAACACGTCTTGGAGCGATCCGCTGATGCCATCTGGGTTGGTGATCTGCGCAAACACCTGCTTGACCGCATTCAGATCGGTGCGACCCTTATGAATGGCGCCCTTGCGGTCGCAGGCCACCACGTTGGCGACGCCGGCATTCATCAAGATCTTGGCGATGGCCACACCGGCGGCGCCGGCCCCGGCAATGACCACCCGAATCTCAGAGAACGACTTGCCCACGATCTTGAGCGAGTTGGTGAGGGCGGCCAGCGTGACTACCGCGGTGCCGTGCTGATCGTCGTGGAAGACGGGGATATCCAGCATGGCCCGCAGCCGGTCTTCGACCTCGAAGCACGCCGGAGCGGCGATGTCTTCAGGTTGATCCCGCCGAACACCGGAGCAATCCGCTGCACGGTTTCGACGATGGCATCGATCCGGTCCTGGAGCGGCGTATCTGGCCCGCCGACATCCACGCAGATCGGGAATCCGTCCACCCCGGCAAAGTTCTTGAACAGGAGCGCCTTGCCCTCCATAACCGGGAGGGAAGCCTCCGGGCCGATGTCTCCGAGGCCCAAGACTGCAGTGCCGTCGGTGACGATGGCCACCATGTTTTTCTTGATGGTGAGCTCATGGACCCGCTCGGGGTGGAGCTCAATCTCCGTACAGACCCGGGCCACGCCTGGCGTGTAGGCCATGGAAAGATCATCTCGGTCCTTGACCTCCATACGGGCCAGCACTTCGATCTTGCCGCCAAGGTGCATGTCGAACGTGCGGTCGCTCACCGACAGCACTTCCACGCCCTCCAGGTTCCGAATCGCCTCGGCCACCTGATGGCTGTGGTCCTCGGAACTGCAGTTCACGATGAGGTCTTCGTCCAAGTATTCGTCCCGGGCCTCAAACCCTTCAAAGGCAACAATGTTGCCCCCGACCGCACCGATCGCGGCGGCGAGCCGACCAAGGACGCCAGGCTGGTTGTCGAACCGGACCCGGACAGAAATGGAGAAGGCAGCAGTGGGCGAAACCATGCAACGACGGTAGCCCGCTGCTTCCCCAGCCACCCCACCCAATGCGCTCCGCCTACGGCCTCAGGCTGGCCTCGGGGCCCCTGATCGGGAGGATCGAGGCGCGAACCCGGGATACCTCCTTGGAGGAGAAGCGGCGGTGACCGCCAAGTGTGCGAACCGAGGCGATCCTGCCCTCCTCCGACCAGCGACTGACGGTCTTGGGGGAAACCCGAAAAAGCAGCGCTACCTCTCCCGGCTTGAGCAGCGCCTCCGGCTCTGATTCGAGCAGCGCTTCCAGTTCCATGAAAATGAGCGTTTCGGGGTCAGGGGGGAGGACCTCGGTCATCACGGTGACGTTCCTTTTGGGCGGGAGATCGGTGAGGCACCCTAACGTCGCCGTCCACCCAAGTTCGACAAACTGTCCAGACATTGCGCAGGCAACTAGCTCCCGCCCTCGTAGGCGAAGCCGAGGTCCAACGCGGTGACCAATGCCAGTACGGGCAGGCCCTGCTCCGCCGCCATCGCCGTGACCGTTCCACCCCGATCCACCACCGGCATAAGCAGCACCGGCACCGCGCCCGCAGCACGAACCACATCGGCCGCCTCCAACATGGAGACACCGCGGGTGACGGCATCCTCGGTGATAGCAACCCGATCGCCCGGCTCCAGGGCCCCCGCAATCCGCCCACCGCCGCCGTGATCCTTGACCTCCTTACGGACGCTGAACGCCCGCAACATCCGGCCCTGGGTGGCGGCCACCGCCGCGATGGCAAAGGCCGCGGCGTCGGCGCCCATGGTGAGACCTCCCACCGCGGTGATGTCCGCCGGGAGCTCCGCCAGCGCCGCCTCGGCCACTAGCAGCATGCCGTCGGGCCTACAAGTGGTCTGCTTCGCATCAATAAACCAGTCGCTCCGCTTACCGGACTTCAACACGAAGTCTCCCCGGCGGACCGAATGGGTGAGCAGGTGTTCGACCAAGCCAGCGTGGGCCATTGCAGTGTCCTCGAGTCAGCGGTTCACGTCCACGGCGACCGTAGCCCCAGGGTGAATGGCTGGCTCACGGTGCACCGCGGGGTCAACAGGTGGCACACTCGGGCCATGACGACCGTTGCAGTCGCCAACCAGAAGGGCGGAGTGGCCAAGACCACCTCTGTCCACGCGCTGGGTGTGGGTATGGCCGAGCGGGGCCGCAAGGTTCTGATGGTGGACTTGGACCCCCAAGCCTCGCTCACCTGGGCGTGCGGCATAGATCCCGATGCGCTCGAGATTTCCATCCACGACGTGCTCCTCAAGCGGGCCAAGGTCACCGATGCCCTCATCCAGTTGGCCGCGCCCGCCCCAATCGAGATCGACGGCAAGCTCGGCCGCATCGGCACGCTGCACTTGCTGCCTTCCACCATCGACCTTGCCGGTGCGGAACTGCACCTGCTCACCAAAACCGGCCGTGAATACGTCCTGCGCAAGGCCCTGGCCAAGGTGGTCGACGATTACGACCGGATCCTCATCGACTGCCCGCCGTCGCTCGGCATCCTCACCATCAACGGCCTCACCGCGGCCGACGAGGTACTGATCCCACTCCAGTGCGAGTCGCTCAGCCAGCGGGGTGTGGGCCAGCTACTCGACACCATCGAGGATGTCCGGGACTACACCAACGAGGGCCTCGAGGTCCGTGGCGCCATTGCCACCCTGTTCGATGGCCGCACCAAGCTCGCCCACCACGTGGTCGACCAGGTTCGCCGGGAGTACGCCATCGACGTGCTGGAACCGTTCGTACCCAAGTCCGTCAAGGTGGCGGAGGCCCCGGCCCAAGGCCGGTCTGTGCTCACCCACGCCCCCCGTTCGGCCAGCGCCGCCGCTTACCGAGACCTGGCCGCCCAACTGCTGTCCCGCAGGGCCAAACGCTCATGACCGACTCGGACGACGAACGACCTCCCGCTGGACGTCAGGCCTCAGGCCGACGCCGCTCGCTTGACCCGCAGGGCCGCCGCGCCCTGTTCGAAACACCGGTGGGCGCGGCCCGAGACACCATCCGCTCCGGCAGCCCCCGCGAGGGCAAAGCGGCCCTGTATTCCACCGGCCCCCGCCAACCCGGAACCGTGGTGGTGAGCTGTGGATCGTGCGAGGCACGGTCCCGCATCAACCTGTCGGACCTTGGCCTGCGTTGGCTCACCGGTTCCGCGTGGCTGCCAGGCCGCCGCAACAGTCACTGGATGCGCTGCCCCAGCTGCAACAACCGCACCTGGTGTGCGGTCGGCTGGCAGGACTAGCTCAACGGCGGCGGACACCTCGGCGCTCTACCGGTACCGGGATCAAGGCCTGGCGCGACGCCGCGGTAAGCGATCGGACGGTCAACACCGTCATCACACACAGGTTGAGGCACACGGCCAGCAGGATCAACGTGGGGATCAAGGAGAGCCTCCGCTCATCGAATGGGTGAACCGTACCGGCCAGGGGCCCCCTTGCGATACCCCTTATCAGGAGACGAGCCCTAACCGAAGTGAACGGCGCCGGTGCCCTTGTGGACCCGTCCGATCTCCACGGCACGGGGACCATGCGAGCGGAGGATGTCAATGGCCCGGTACGCCTCGTCGGCCGGGACCACAACCACCATGCCAATGCCCAGGTTGAACACCTTGCGCATCTCCCCGTCGGAGATATCTCCGGCGTGACGAATCTCGGCGAAGATTCGCGGCTCTTCCCAAGTCCGCGGGTCCACCGTCACGTCGAGGCCCTTGGGCAGCACGCGGGTCAGGTTGCCGGCCAGACCACCACCGGTGATGTGGGCCACGGCCCGCACGTCGACCTGCTTGATCAACGCCAGGATGGCCGGCGCGTAGATCACCGAGGGCACGAGAAGCTCTTCCGCCAAGGTGTGGTGGGCGCCCTCAAAAGCGGGGCCATCGAGCGACCGGCCAGCCGACTCCAGCAGGGCCTTCCGGGCCAGGGAGTAGCCATTGGACCGGATTCCCGGTGAGGGCAAACCGATCACTACGTCGCCCGGTTTCACGTGATCGCCGGTGATGAGTTGGTCTCGCTCGGCCACACCCACGGCGAACCCAACGAGGTCGAACTCACCGGGCTCCATGGCCCCGGGGTGCTCAGCCATCTCGCCGCCGATCAGCGCGCAGCCAGCCTGGCGGCAGCCTTCGGCCACGCCTTCGACCAGTTGCTCAATGTGATCCGGGTCCAGCTTTCCGACCGCGATGTAATCCAGGAAAAACAGTGGTTCCGCGCCCTGGCAGACCAGGTCATCCACGCACATGGCCACCAGATCGACGCCAATGGTGTCGAAGCGATCGGCGGCCTGCGCAATCAAGGCCTTGGTACCAACGCCATCGGTGGACGAAACCAGCACCGGGTGGCGGTAGCGGTGATTGGCAAAGCTGAAGAGCCCACCAAAGCCGCCAATGTCTCCGATGACCTCAGGCCGGAACGTGGACCGGACCTTGTCCTTGATGCGTTGTACGGCTTCTTCGCCGGCCGCAATGTCGACGCCCGCGGCTTCATACGTCTCGCCCATCGGTGTTCCTCGCTCGTGTACTGGAAGGTCGGGTTCAGCTGCCCTGGTGGGCGTCGTCGGCCGGGAGCCGAGTGCTGGTGAACAGGTCTTGGGTGGCGGGACCCACGGGGGTGGGGTCGCAGCCAACACCAGAAGGCGTCTCGAGCACGCCTTTGGTCAGCGAAACCGGCACCGCAACGGGATAGTTGCCAGTGAAACAGGCATCGCAGAAACCGGCGCCGCTCGTGCCCGTAGAGGAGATCAAACGGTCCAGCGTGATGAACGCGATCGAATCCACATTGAGGTAATCACGGATTTCGTCGACCGTGAGGTTGTGGGCCAACAACTCAGAACGGCGACCGGTATCTATCCCGTAGAAGCACGACCACTTAATGGGCGGCGACGTAAGCCGCAGGTGCACCTCAAGCACACCACTCTCGCGCAGCATCTTGACCAGTTGCTTTTGGGTGGTCCCGCGGACCACAGAATCGTCGACCACCACTACCCGCTTGCCCGTCAGGTTTTCTCGCAGCGGGTTGAGCTTGATGCGCACCGCTTGCGCCCGGAGCTCTTGGCTAGGGGCAATGAAGGTGCGACCGATGTAACGGTTTTTGACCAAACCCTGGCCGTAGGGAATGCCACTGGCCCGGGCGTAGCCCTCCGCCGCCGGCAGCCCGGATTCCGGGACGCCCATGACCATGTCGGCCTCGACCGGTGCCTGCGCCGCCAACAACTCGCCCTGACGAACCCGAGCGTGGTGCACGCTGCGGCCATAGAGCCGGGTGTCGGGCCGGGCGATGTACACAAACTCAAAGAGACAGAGCTTGGGGTCCAGCCGCTCCGGCGGAAACGGCATGACCGAACGCACGCCGTTCTCGTCCAAAATCACCATTTCGCCGGGATCAACCTCCCGTACAAAGTGGGCGCCGACCACATCCAGCGCCGGGCTCTCTGAGGCCAACACCCAGCCGCCATCGTCCAAGCGGCCCAAGCACAGCGGCCGGAACCCGTTGGGGTCGCGCACACCAATGACCCGATGCTCATCCATGAACACCAACGAGAATGCACCCTGCAAACGCGGCAACACCTTGGCCACGGCGGCATCAAGCGACGCCCCCCGGGTCTCATCGGTTTCCTGCTCGCCCCGAGCACGGGCCAGGTCGGCCAACTCCAGTTCGGCGGCAACGAGCTCTGCCACCAGATCGGAATCTGAGGCAACCGTGCCCGGCAACATGCCTGCCTCTTCGGCTAACTCCGCGGTGTTCACCAAGTTGCCGTTGTGGCCCAACGCGAACTGCGTATCTCCCACGCCGCGATACACCGGCTGGGCATTGCGCCAGGTGCTGGAGCCGGTGGTGGAGTACCGGGTGTGGCCAATGGCCAGAAAACCGGTGAGGGGAGCCAACGTGCGTTCGTCGAACACATGCGAGACCAGACCCATGTCTTTCACCACGGTCACGTCGGTACCATCGCTCACCGCCATGCCCGCGGACTCCTGCCCGCGATGCTGCAGCGCATAGAGACCGAGGTAGGTCAGGTGGGCAACCGGCTGGCCCGGGGCATAGACCCCGAAGACTCCGCAGGCATCCTTGGGCGAGTCGTCGTCAGGGTCACGGACCGGGACAACGTCTGAGGCGGGTACGCGCACAAGCTCATCCTCTCACGCGAGGCGGCGGATCCCTCAGTTCGCGCCTCAGTGGGTCCAAACGAACCACGCGAAGAGGTAACCAAGGCCGTTGGTTGCCCAGTGAAGAGCCATGGGGGCCAGCACAGAGCCGCTGCGCTGCCTCAGGAACCAGAACCACACCCCCACCGCACTGGTCGACACCACCGCCGCCACCACGGTGATCCACCCGGGGAGCTGACCCACCGTGTCCAACGCCACCGGGTTCACCGTTTCCAGCCCCAACGCCGGGAGGACATGCCACAGGCCGAACAGCCCGGCTGGCACCGCGACCGCCACCCAAGTCCGGGTACGGGCCATGAGCACAGCGGGCAGGACTGCCCGGAAGGCCACCTCCTCCAGCAGAACCGTGCCCAGCGGAACCCGGACGAAAGCGGCATAGGCGGCCTGACCAAACGACCAGCCCGCCACCCGATCATCTCGGAACAGATCGCGAGTGGCCGGAACCGCCAAGCCCACCAAATACAACGCCACGACCGTGCCCACCAGCACCACACCCCAACGAAGGCCCCGGCCCACCTGGGCGCGGCCCATCCCCAGCTCCGCCCACGTCCGGCCGTCCACCCGCACCGCGAACCACACCAACGCCGCCGCCGACAGGACCGCCAACGGGACATACAACGCGTCGGGCGCAACCCGGTTCGAGGCGATATTGACCACCGCCAGGCCCGACACCATGAGGCCAACCGGCCACCAGCCCCGAACTCCGACCATGGCCCCTAACGGTAGCGGGCGCTACCCCCGCCCACCCTCGACGGTATGGTCGGCGCAATGGGCGACCCGCAACCCCCGAAGCGCGATGCCTTCATCGACTTCGTGCGGGCCTTCAGCTTGCTGGTAGTGGTGGCCTGGCACTGGGTGTTCACGATCATTATCTGGAAGCCCGACGGACCCCACGCCTCGAATCCGATCGGCTTCACCCGCGGCCTGTTCATTGCCACCTGGCTTTTCCAGGTCATGCCGCTGTTCTTCTTCGTCGGCGGGTATGCCCACACCGAGGCATGGGAGGCGGCCGAGGAGAAAGGCCGGTTCCGTTCCACCATCGGTTTCGCGTGGGCCCGGGCCGGCCAGCTAGCCCGCCCTGCGCTCATTCTCGCTGCGGGGTGGTGGGTAATCGGCTCCGTAGCCGTCGCCCTTTTCAGCGTGAACGGCGTACCGCGTTCGGTGAAGCTCATCCTCAGCCCCCTGTGGTTCATCATCGTCTACCTCCTGCTCATCACGCTGTTCCCCATCACCCGTTGGCTCCACCTCAAGTTCGGCGGGCTGGTGCTGGTGTGGGGCGTCGGCATTGCCGTGATCGCCGACGTGGCCCGCTTCAGCCATCACGTCTCCTGGGCCGGGTGGGTCAACATGATCGTGATCTGGGCCACCTGCCATCAGCTCGGTTACTTCTGGGAGGACCTCGTGGCCATGGGTCGCCGCGTGGCCTGGGGGTTCATGTGGGGTGGCCTCTTCACCCTCGTTGGCCTGGTGAGTTCCGGCCTCTACCCCGGGTCCATGGTCGGCGTGCCCGGCGAAAAGCTCTCCAACATGGCGCCACCCACCATCTGCATCCTGGCGCTACTGCTGTTCCAGGCCGGTGTTGCCCTCCTCGTGCGGCCGTGGGTCCTGAACCGTCTGGAGACCTCTCACCGCTGGGCCACCGTGAGCGAGGTCATCAACCGCTTCTCCTTGCCGCTGTTTCTTTTCCACTCCACCGGCATGGCGCTGTGGGCTGCCTTCGGACATTTCGTGCTGCACAACCAACAGCTCCGCCAGCCGGACGTGCAGTGGTGGCTGTCGCGGCCCATTGCCTTCATCGGCCCGCTCGTGCTCACCATGCCCATCATTTTTGTGTTGGGCCGCAGCTACGTAAAGAAGCGGCCGTCTGGCACCCTGGAGGGGCCATGACCGCTACCACCACCACCGTCGCCCCATTGCGCATCGGGCCGCACGAGTTGTGGCCGCCGGTGGTGTTGGCGCCCATGGCTGGCGTCACCAACGCCCCGTTCCGAGATCTCTGCCGCTCGCAAGGCGCCGGCCTCTACGTGAGCGAAATGGTGGCGGCCCGAGGTCTGGTCGAAGGCCACGAAAAGACCTACAAGCTGGCCCGATTCGGACCCGATGAAAGCCCCCGGTCCATCCAGCTCTACGGGACCGACCCCACCATCCTCGGCCTCGCGGTCAAGCGCCTGGTCAACGAGTTAGGCGCCGAGCATGTGGACCTCAACTTCGGCTGCCCCGTCCGCAAAGTCACCCGTCACGGCGGCGGCTCCGCACTGCCTTGGCGCCGCCGACTCTTCCAAGACGTGGTCAAGGCGGCAGTGGCCGGGGCGGGAGACGTGCCCGTCACCGTCAAGCTGCGCATGGGCATCGACGACGACCACCTCACCTACCTCGACGCCGGCCCCATCGCCGAAGCCGAGGGAGTTGCCGCTGTCGCACTCCATGCCCGCACCGCCGAGCAGGCCTATTCCGGCGTGGCCGATTGGTCCGCCATCGGCGAGCTCAAGTCCCGGGTCACGTCGATCCCGGTGCTCGGCAACGGAGACATCTGGCTGGCGGCCGATGCCCTCCGCATGATGGCCGAAACCGACTGTGACGGCGTGGTGGTGGGCCGCGGCTGCCTCGGTCGCCCATGGCTCTTCGGGGACCTCGCCGCCGCCTTCGACGGGAAGACCGTCGATTCGGCGCCTCCCGTTGGCAAGGTGGTTGAAGCCATGCGTGACCACGCCAGGCGGCTCTGCGAATGGCATGGGTACACCGTCGGCGTCCGAGACCTTCGCAAGCATGTGGGCTGGTACCTCCAGGGCTATCCCGTCGGCCCCGCCATCCGCCGGCGTCTCGTAGAGGCGGAGTCGCTCGAACAGTTCGAAGAACGCCTGGCCGAACTGGACCCCACAATCGAGCTACCGCCCGAATCAGTCGGCCTCCCGAGAGGACACCAACATGGTCCCAGGCCAGTAACCGTCCCCCAAAACTTCTGGCTAAACCGGGACGACCCAACCCCCCTAGGAGCAGCCGCCGACGCCCTAACCAGCGGCGGCTAATCGCCCGAACCGCCCAAACCACCCCTCAACCAGCGAAGATGTCGCAGTTAGGCCGTGCATTTCGTCCTAACTACAACAACTTCGGCAAGTGGGTGGGGTTAGGTGGGTGGGGTTAGAAGGCGGGTTGTGGTGGCTAGGCCCAGGCCTATGACGTTGTCTTGGTTGCCTACTATCCCGGCTACGAAACAGCCGGCAGCGCCTTGGATGCCGTAGGCGCCCGCCTTGTCGAGCGGCTCGCCGGTGGCGACGTAGGCCTCAATATCGGCGTCGGTCAGCTCGAAGAACGTCACCTCGGTTGCCTCTACCTCTATGACCAACCCGGCGGTGCGGCGGGCGACGGCCACGCCGGTGAGCACGGTGTGGGTGCGGCCGGACAACAGCCCGAGCATGCGGGCGGCATCGTCGGCATCGACCGGCTTGCCGAACACCACACCGTCGACCACCACGACAGTGTCGGCCGCCAGCACCACCACCTCTGCCTCCGGCGCGGCGGCCAACACGGTCTGGGCCTTCGCCGCCGCTAGACGGCGAACCAGATCGTCCGCCCGCTCACCGGGCCGCGGGGTCTCGTCCACATCGGCCACCCGCACCGCGAACGGCACACCGAGCTGGGCGAGAAGTTCGCGCCGCCGAGGCGACCCGGACGCTAAGACCAAGACGGGAACGGGGACTGGGGTGGCCATCGGGTTAGCCCGCGTAGCTCGGGTCCCCGGGGATAGCGTCGGCGGGCGGGGCCGACGTATCGATTGGTGCAACCACGGGGTCCGCGGGGCCGCCGCCTTCCCACACGTACATGGTGAAGATCCCCATGACGCCAGAACGAGGCTTCATGTTGTCGTAGACGGCATCGAACCGGAACCGTTGGCCAGTTTTGACCTGCTCGGCCGCCCGGCAGCCGTTCAGACCGGCAATGGGTGGGTCCTCCTCGTAGAACTCGGGCGGGTAATCGGGCATCGCCGGATCACCGACCACCGTCGTTGCGGTGACATCATTGGCGACGACCGGCGACCTCCCGTGATCGTGACCAATGGTGCCCATGCCGTACTTGATGGTGGATCGGCACAATTCCCGCCCACGATCGTCGGTGAGCGACGAGTACAGCCCGCCGTTGTGGATGTGACCACCAGTGCCGATCAGCCGACCCGGCTTGGTCATCTCAACATAGGTGCTCTGCTTGTCCGCCACGCCGGAACCATCGATCGTCCAGTTGAACGTGCTGCAGCCGGTGGCGGACCCGAAGTACGTCGTAACTGGGCGAACGTTCTTGACGTCGCGCCGGTACTCGATGTCATAGGTGAGGAACACGGTCTGATCGGCGCCGTTCATGTTCATGACGCTGTAAACGCCGGTCCAGGCGTCTGTGGCTTCGACCGGTATGGCATAAGGACCGGGCCCAAAGTCCAACACGGTCCGCTCGGCACCGGCCGCTCCGACGATTTCGCCCGGCAATCCAAAGGTCGAGTTCGGGCATGCGGGATTCTTGGAAGACTTGTTGGCGATGACGAAGTGGTGGAGATGGGCCGCGGTCTGGTCGACCGACATCCCGTCCGCATCCACGAGGTCGAACGAGAGCTTGGTAATGGCGAAGTCGCCCTCAGGTCGAGGCACGTCAATAAAGAGACCCGATGAACCCAGGCCCTTCGCGCCGGCCTCCATGTTCATGTCCCCCCTCAAGGTGATCGGGCCAATGCGCCCCTTATAGGTGTCACGGCCACCCTCGCTCGGCCAACCGGTCTTCGGCTCTCCCGCAAGCGGTGCTGTGCCAGCCACTGGGTTGGCCGCGAAGACCACGAACGGCTTGGGATAACCCTTTTTGTCGCCGCACCCGACACTCAGGAAATAGTTCCCTGGCGTGGCCGGAGCGGTAACTGTGCCGGTGAACATGGCGTAGTCGTTGGGGCCGACTAGCGATCCCTCGGACACGACTTCTTGGTCCGCGTTGAGGAGAACCGTGGACCCGCCGCCTTCGCATTCTCCCTGGGCGTAGACGGTCACTTCCGCCCCTGCGGGTGCCGTGGTCGGGCTCACCCGGTCGATGTAGAGGTTGGCCCAAAAGTCTTCGAACCAATCCTGGTGCACGTAGCGGAAGCCATCGGTGGTTGGGTTTCCGCAGTCGGTGGCGACCCGCAGTTCATAGCCCGAGTCCGGCGGAGTCCAAGTGAGCGACCAATCCCCCGCAGCATCGGGGGTGGCTTGCACCGTCTGCTCGAATTCGCCGTCGGCCCTAGGCAACACGCGGCCGAATGGGCTGGAACGGCCATTGCGTCCTTCGGGCGCGGCTGCGCCCACGACCTTCCCCAAGTCGCCGTAGGCATACCCAGTGAACGTTGCGGTCACCACCTGACCACCGGTACAGCCGCTGCCCGAGAGCAGAAGCGAATCGTCGTCGGCCTGGGTGAGGCTGATCTGGCCGCTTGGAAACTGGCCCACAACCGAGATGTTTTGCGCCTTGGCCAGGTCGAACCAGTAGGACTCGGTGTCG
>JANXNS010000251.1 GCA_025353965.1 Aquihabitans sp. | reverse complement strand
TTTCTTGCTTTTTCATTTGTGTTCGTGATCGAACATGTGTACGATGCGGGGTATGGCACATCACCTTCGAGCGGTCATAGATGGGTACCTCAGTGAAGACCCGGCGTGTTTGGACGATGACGAGTTGCAGGCTTTGGTTGTTGAGTTAGAGCGGGAGTCGTCGCGTTTGGCGGCGGTGCGGGCCTTGGTGTTGTCGGTGTGGGATTCCCGGGGGGTGTGGCGTTCGGACCGGTCCAAGTCCGCGAGTTCCCGTCTGGCGCGTGACGCGGGGTGTGCCCGTGCCCACGCGCGCTCCGAGGTGGGCCGGGCCCGCGAGCTGCGGACGATGCCCGCGTCGGCGGCGGCGTTGGCCAGCGGGGATTTGTCGGTTGATCACATTGATGTGCTCGCTAGGGCCAATCACGGGCTGCTCACTGCCTTATTCGTCAAGGGTGAACAAGAACTTGTTGATGACGGCATCGGCATGCGGTTCGACGATTTCGTGCGGCTCGTGGACTATTGGAAAAGCCTCGCTGATGATGAGGTTTGTGAGGACGAAGCCCTTCGCACCAAAGCCAACCGGTACGTCACCGCGTCACTGACATCTGGTGGTGTGGTCGATGTCCGGGGCCGTCTCGACCCAATCGGTGGTGAGGTGTTCGCTGCGGAACTGGCCCGCCTGGCAAGCATCATGTTCCAAGCGGATTGGGCTGATGCGAAAGTGATCCATGGCGAAGCCACCCAGACCGACCAGTTGGCCCGTACCCATTTGCAGCGCCGGGCCGATGCCCTGGTCGAGATGGCGACCCGCTCTAGTGCCATGGTCGCGGGTTCGCAACCGGCCCGTCCGTTGTTCACGGTGCTCATTGATTACGAAACGTTTGCTGGGCGGGTGTGTGAGCTGGCCAAAGGCACCGTGATCAGCCCCGGCCAAGCCGCCGAGTGGTTAGACCAAGCCCTCATAGAGCGGGTGGTGTTCGATACCCCATCACGGGTCATCGAGGTCAGTCGTCGGGCCCGGTTGTTTACCGGTGGGCTACGCCGGGCCATAGAAGTCCGCGACCGGTATTGCACCGGACGGAACTGCCAAGTACCAGCCGACCAATGCGAAGTGGACCACATCGTGGAATGGTCCGCCGGCGGCGAAACCACCCAAACCAACGGCCGATTGTTATGCGCCCACCACAACCGCCAACGCCCCGGCCAACACCCCCCACCAGCCCCCGACGACCCCGACGAAAACCCGCCGCCGGGCGGGCGTAAGTCGAACGCGGTCGAGGCTCACGCCCTCAAAGCTGACGAGCTGTCGGTCAGCTGACCGGTCAGCTGAAGACGGTGTTGATGATCCGGCCGACGCGATCGCTCGCGCTGGGGGCCAAGTCGTCCACCACGAAGCTGCGCTGCAGCCAACGGTCGGTACCGTCGTAGCGGGCGCCAAACGAGCTGCGCCCGTGGATGCAGGCATGGTTGTCGACCACCAGGAGGTCTCCCGGTTCGAGCACCACGGCCAACCGCTGCTCAAGGGCGATGGCCCGCAGTACCGCCAGCGCTTTCGTTGCCCCTACATCGACGCCGAACATGAGCTCCGCATCGAACACCAGCGTGGGCGCCGCCGGGTCTCCGCTGAGCACGGGAACCAGCGGGCCGGGGGCCATCTCGGGGGTACCGCCAAACGACTCGTCCACCCGGGTCCGGAACCGAGGGGCTTCCAAGGTCCGGCGGACATCGGCGGGGAGGTAGGGAAGCAGTTCTCGGATGCTGCACAGGAAGGTGCGGGCGGCCCGGTCGGAGCGAAGGCATGCGAGCAGCAGGTAACGCGGCCGGTAGGGGTGGAAGGCCGTCTCGGTGTGGAACTCCAGGTCCACCGAAGAGGACGTGGAGGTTTGTGTTGCTGCAGTAGCTCGAACGGGGAGCAAGTTCTGGACCAAGGCCCCACCGTGCTCCGCGCTGTACCCAACCGGCTGGCCCAGCGCTCTGGCCACCGCCAGCAGGATGAGCTCGCTGGTCAGGCCCTTGCCGCTGTGGCTGGTGGGTGACGCTGGCGTGGGCGGGAGGTCCCCGGTAGGGACGCCCCGGATGAGCAGCGAGCCAGCTGGTCCAGCGTCGATGGCGAAGCCCGCCAGCGCGCTGATCACCACCGACGGAAGCAGCTCACCCTGCTCCGCCATGGGGACCAGGGACTCGTCGACCTTGGTGCTCGGGGGGAGATGGGCGGACAACTCGAGCGCCGTCGACCACAGCCCCGGAGCGGTGACGAACTCTGGAACTGGCGCGTGCACGCAAGGCGGGGAGGCGAGGGTCGACATCACCAGTTACGATACAACTATTCCGGTATGAGTCCAGACCGAAACAAATATGCCGTGCTAGTCATCGGTCAAGGCGCCAGCGTCGGTCCACGCTGCTTCGATGCGTTCAAGCCGGGCGGTGGCCGATGAACGGAGGCGGGCGGCGACCCCGGCAATGAGCGCTTCGAAGAGCGCCAGCGAGGCAATGTGCGAATCGAACGGGCCCGCTGTCTCGCTGGATACGGTAAACACCAACTCCGCGTGAGTGGCCAACGGCGATAGCTCGGAACTGGTGAGGGCAATGATGCGGCCACCGCGCCCATGGGCCGTCTCCACCGCATTGAGCAGCCATTGGTCATAGCGCGGGAGGTCGATCGTGACCACAATGTCGCCCGATTCCAACAGCGCGAGCGTGCGAGCCACGGCAACGTCATTGCCGTGCACCTGCTCGATTCGGGGACGGAGCATGGCGAGCTCGGTGCCGAACTGCTCGCCTATACCGCGTGAGGCGTCGGCCGCGATCACGAAGACCGACCGGGACCGTGTGGCCAGGAGGCCAACCGCCGCGTCGAAGCTGGGCCGCGCCACCCGATCGAGCGTGGCCCGCACGGCCTCGCTAGCCACGGTGACCGCTTGGCCCAACGGGTCATTTGGGCCGGCGTGGCGAATCCGCTCGGCGGCCTGGTTGCGGTCCCGGGTGAGATCGGCTTGCACCCGATCCTGGAGGTCAGCGAACCCATCCAGGCCGAGGCGCGCGGTGAATCGAACCACGCTCCCGCCGCTGGTACCCGCAGCGAGGGCTACCTCGGCAACGGTACCGAAGGCCACCGAGTGAGGATCGGCCAAGACTAGGTCTGCCACTCGGCGCTCAGCGGGCGATAACGCGTTTCGGTTCGCCCGGATCATCGAGGCAACGTCCATGCCGGGATCCTTGCAGCTGTCTTGCCCCCGGGCCGTTCGTTCGGCAGGCTGCCCCGACGTGAACTGGCCGACTTGGAACGAGGCCGCCGTCGCGGCGCTGCTCAGCGGCCTCCTCGCGCTCGTGCTCAACCGGCGGCCCAAGTCCAAGCCCGCCGTGATCGTTGCGCCGGCCGCTCAAGAGTTTTCGTTGGTGGCCGCGTTGTATGCGATCTGGCGCGTGGCCCGACAGCTACCCCTGGCCCAGAACGACGGCGCCATCGATCGCGCTCGCCAGATCGTTCGGTACCAGGCGGCCCTGCATTTTCCGACGGAACTTTCGCTCCAACATTTCGTCCTCCGCTACGACTGGCTGGCCCGCTTCACGAACACCTATTACGCAACGGTTCACGTGCCGGCGCTGATCGTCTTCCTGATTTGGCTGTTCGTCCGCCACCGTGACAAGTACCCGCGCTGGCGCAACGGACTCGTGATCCTCACCGCTTTTTGCCTGTTGATCCGCTTCGTGCGGGTGGCGCCGCCGCGGTTCTTGCCGGACCTGGGCTACGTCGATCTGTCCACTCGGTATGGGTTCAACATCTATGGGCCCGTCGGGACTGGCTTGTCCGATCAGTTCGCAGCCATGCCGTCGATCCACGTGGGTTGGGCTGCGGTGGTGTCGTTCGGCATCGTGGCCGCCGGTACCAGCCGCTGGCGCTGGGTGTTTTTGCTACACGTGATCTTGACGATCCTGGTGGTGTCGGCCAGCGGCAATCACTGGTGGCTAGACGGGATTGTGGCCATGATCCTGCTCGCCATGGGCCTAGCGATGGACATCGCAGCACGCGCGCTGGTCGCCAAACGGCGCCGCGAAGCAGAAAAACCACGCCCAGAACCCGCCGCTCGCGCCCCGGGTTAGTTGGTTCGGGTTTCTTCTCGGCCGTCAGCGTGACGGGCGAAGCGGCCCTTGGTTGGGCCGTGGTGCGGGGCATCAAGGTCCCAGGGCCAGCCACCGAAGGCGGTCTCGCGATAGTCCACGAACGCTTGCTCGATCTCGGCATCGGTGTTCATCACGAATGGGCCGTAACGGGCGACCGGCTCACCGATCGGGCGGCCCTGCAGCACCATGAGCTCGACTGGGCCAGCGGCTGCGTGAAGCGTGACCGGTGCGTCGGACCGCACGAGCGCGCCGGTATTGGCGGCCAATGTGTGGCGGCCAGCTTGGATGCCGCCGCCCTCGAACACGTAGAGGGTCCGGACGATGTCTGGCCCGATGGTTGGGGGGAGGTCCCAGGAGGCGCCGTCGTCCAGGGCGATGTGCCAGATGGCCAACTCGGACTCCGGCCGGGCGGCCCAGGAATTGGGTGGCGGTGACGGCGGGGTGAGGCCGGCGAGGGCGCCGGCAACCACGGTGACTTCCACGGTGCGACCCGCGTCGTCGGTGGTCACCAAGCGGGGAATGTCCTCCGACCAGAGCATGGTGAAGTACGGGTCCACCAACTTGTCGGTAGCCGGAAGGTTCAGCCAGATCTGGAACAAGTGGAGGTCATTAGGGCCGTCCTGGTCCAGCAGCGGGAACATTTCGGAGTGGACCACCCCGCCTCCGGCCGTGAGCCATTGGGCATCGCCCCGACCGAACCGGGCCGTTGCCCCCAGCGAATCGGCGTGGTCGATCAGGCCCTGGCGCACGAACGTGACGGTCTCGAAACCCCGATGAGGGTGCTGGGGGAACCCCGGCACGGTTGAGCCGTGGTACATGTTCCAGCCGTCGACCCCGGCGAAATCCTGGCCGATGTCTCGCCCGTCCAGCGGTACCGCTGGGCCCAGGTGGGCGCTGCCCGCCGGATAGTGATCGAGGTGGTGCGCGCAGAACAGGAAGGGATCGACGGTGGGCCACTGGGCGCCCAGTGGCATTTCCTGCAGGACAGGATCAGCTTCAGCCATGCTTGAACGTTAGGGGGATGGCGGCTCAGATCGGCAGGTGGTCTCGTCAGGCGATATCGTGCTGGCTCCGGCTGGCGGTGTCAGGAGTGACGTGCCCTCC
>JANXNS010000248.1 GCA_025353965.1 Aquihabitans sp. | reverse complement strand
GACATCTTGGTGAACAACGCCTACGACGGTGGCGACAACACCAAATTCATGGACGCGGACATGGACCGGTGGCGCACCACGATGGATGTGAACCTCTGGGGTTCACTCTCCATGACTCGCGCCGTCGTCCCCCACATGGAGACCCGAGGCGACGGGCGCGTGATCATGATCAACTCGATGTCCGTCCAGCGGATCCAGCCGCGCTGGGGCGCCTACGTAGCCTCCAAGGGTGCGCTGGCCGCCGTCACCAAGACCTTGGCCTTGGAACTGGGCGAGAAGGGCATTCGAGTCAACGCCATTCACCCCGGCTACATCTACGGCGATTCAGTCGAGTGGTACTTCAACCACTTGGCCGAGAAGCGGGGGATTACGTTCCAAGAGGTATACGACGAGGTCGCCTCGGAGACCTGCCTCGGCTACCTCCCGCACTCGGAGGAGATCGCCGGAACCGCGGTCTACTTCGCGTCTGCGCTCGCCAAGCCCGTGACCGGCCAAATGATCGGCGTCAACGCCGGCCACTGGTTCAACGGCTGACCGGAAAGTAGAGATCCACATGAAGCTGTTCGCATTTGTGAAGCGCAAAGAGGGCATGTCCCGAGAAGATTTCCTGACCTATTGGCACCAGAGCCACGGGCCGCTCATTCGCGATACCCCTGGCCTGGGGGACCGCACCATCAGCTATGTCCAGCACCCGGCTCGAGAAGATGACCGCTCCGGTTGGGACGGCGTGGCCGTCCAGGAGTTCGCGTCATGGGACGACTTCATTGCCATGCTCGGGGGTGAGGCGGGCGACGCGATGCGCGCCGACGAAGCCAACTTTCTGGACCCAAGCAGCATCAAAGTTGTCTTCACCGAGGGCGAGCACGTGATCATTGGCCCTGGGGCAGAGGCTCCGACATGACCGACCGCTTCACCGGCCGGCAGGCCATCGTGACCGGGGGTGGGTCGGGGATCGGCGAAGCCACCTGTCGCCTCTTCGCCCGCGAGGGCGCGGTGGTCACCGTGCTGGATCGAGATGCGGATTCCGCGGCCCGGGTGGCCGCAGAGATTGGTGGCCGAGCGGCCGTAGTCGACGTGCGAGATGCCGATGCCGTGACCCTGGCGGTGAACGAGGCGGCAGAAGCGATGGGCGGCCTGACTGACCTGGTGAACAACGCGGGCATTGGAACCGCGGTGCCCCTCCTGAACTACACAGACAAGCAGTGGGCGTTGCTCATTGGGGTCAACCTCACCGGCACCTTCTATGGCATCCGGGCGGCGGGTCCGATCATGTTGGCCGCGGGCAAAGGGTCCATCGTCAACAACGCGTCGCTGACCGCCATTCGGCCCACTCGGGGCGAGGGCCCCTACTCGGCGGCCAAGGCTGGGGTCCTCGCCCTCACCCAAAATGCGGCGCTGGAATTGGGTCCAGCGGTGCGGGTCAATGCGGTTGCCCCCGGGATGATCCATACCCCGCTCACCGAGATGGTGGTCAGCAACGACGAGTGGCGTACCGCCGCAGAATCGGGTACCCCCGCTGGCCGTATCGGTACTGCGGAGGAGGTGGCCGAGGTGATCGCCTTCTTGGCCAGCGACGCCGCTTCCTACGTGACCGGTCAGACCATCGTCGTGGACGGCGGATCGGTGCTGCCCAGCCTGCAATCCGACGCATTGCTTCGGGCCATCTCACAGGCAGGCTTTGGCTGATGGCCCTGCTCACCGCCGGAGACCACATCCGCAATCTGCTCGGTTGCTACTGCGAGCGCATGGATGCTGGTGATTTTGTGGGCCTCGGCCAGCTCTTCGCCCGCGGCGGACTGGCCGCGGGCGAGCCCGACGCAAAACCATTTGTGGTGGGCGCCGAGGCCATCGCCGCCTTCTACGCCAAGGGCACCCGGCTCTACGACGGTAGTCCGCGTACCAAGCACCTAGTGGTCGACACGGTGTTGGCCGACGCGGCCGACGATGGTTCGGTGACCGCCCGTTCGTCGTATCTCGTGCTCCAAGCTGTGGCCGGGTTCCCCCTTCAGCCGATCATCACCGGGCGCTACGTCGACCGGTTCGAGCTGGACGATTCCGGCGAGTGGTTCTTCGCTCGGCGCCATTTCGCAGTGGACCTCATGGGCGACCTCAGCCACCACATGGTCAACGCTCGCTTGGCCGAGGGCCCCTAACTGCGGGCTTTGCGGTCAGTAGTCGTTGGCCAGAGGCCACCAGGCAGAACTGACCGCATCTCGGGTCGAGCGGTGGCCGGTACCGTCTGTCGGATGCCCGTGACTGTTGACGATGCCACCTGGATCACCCGGTTGGATCCCGACAACGACCCGCTAGCCCGGCCGGACGGGATTCGTCTGGCGGTCAAGGACTGCATAGATGTGGCCGGCGTGATCACCACCGCAGGTTCGACTGCGGTGGCGGCCACCGCCCTCCCGGAGCAGGCCGACGCGGAATGTCTCGCTGGCGCCCGAGCGGCCGGGGCCCGAATTATGGGCAAGGCCAATCTCCACGAGCTGTGCTTTGGATCGTCCGGGGTGAACCCGCACTACGGCACACCGGTGAACCCGCTTGATGCCCGGCGGGTGCCCGGCGGTTCATCGAGCGGCTCAGCGGTGGCTGTTGCCTCGGGCCAGGCCGACATCGGGTTTGGCACCGACACGACGGGATCTATCCGGGTCCCTGCCGCGTGCTGCGGAATCACCGGCCTAAAGACCACCTGGGGGCTGGTGCCGGTGGCCGGGGTGCGGCCGCTGGCCCCTTCGCTCGACACCGTCGGCGTTCTGGCCCGGACCATCGCCGAGTTGGCGGCGGGCGCGACCCTGCTGGACCCGCGGCTCACCGATGGCGATCTCACGGCGTCGACCACCATTGGCCGCTTGCGGTTGGCCGACACCGACCCGACCATCGATGCCGCTATCGACTCCGCCCTGCTGGACGCCGGGTTCATGATCGAAGACGTGGTGCTCCCCGGGTGGCTCGCAGCCCACGAGGCCGCCATGACGATCCTCTTCGGTGAGGCGCTGTTGGTGAACGACGATCTTTGGCAGCACCACTTCGCCGATTTGGGAGCAGACCTGGTGGAGCGGTTCACCTTTGCTCAGGCCATTGGCCCGGCTCAGCTTGGCGAGGCTCGGGCCCATCGAGAGGCGTGGCGAAGCGAACTGGCTGATGTGCTCGGGTCTGTTGGCGTGCTGGCCCTTCCCGCCATGGGCCAGTATCCGGCCCGGATTGGTACCCAGGCTGTTGCCCCGAACCCTGCGGCCCCGGCCGTGAGCCTGTCCGGTCACCCTGCACTGGCCATGCCGGTGCCGTCTGGTGGGGTGATGCCGGCCAGCATCCAACTGGTTGCCTCCGATCATCATGAGTCGCAGCTGCTGGCCACGGCCGCAACGATCGAGGCCGCGGTGGCGGCCAGCTAGCGGAGCGTGGCATGCTGAAACGAGAACGTGTTCTCGTTTTGACCGACGGGACCACAACCGGGAAAACGAGCCACGACAGGGGACCGGCGTGCAAGATTTGGGCAGCGGTAAGACAGCAGAACGGCCAGTTCGCCTGGGGGGTGCCCTGGTGACGATCGTTGAACCCCACAAGGGTCACGAGGTGGCCTACAACCGCTGGTACGAGCGGGATCATTTCTATGCCGGCTGCATGATCGGAGCCTGGAACATAAGCGGGGCCCGGTTCGTGGCTACCAAGGAGATGAAGGCCCTCCGCTACCCGGCCGACTCCCCGGTGATCCCGGACCCAACCAGTGGTTCCTACCTGGCGCTGTACTGGGTTCTGGCCGGCGGCTTTGGTCAATGGATGCAGTGGGGGAGCCAGCAAGTTCAGTGGCTTCACGACAATGACCGTATGTTCACCGAGCGCGAACACATCCACACGCTCATGTACAAGTTCCGCACCGAGTTCGAGGCGCCCGATGGCGTGCCGGTCGAGCTGGCGCTGGACCACCGCTCGCCCTACGTGGTGGTGATCATTGGCGAGCCCACCGCTGGCACGTCGCTGGACGATGTCGACGCCTGGTTCCGCTCCGAGCCACTCCTGGGCGCAGTGGGCGCTGAACTCACCGCCATTCCGCTGCCCAGCGATGCCGCCGCCGGCGTGAAGGCTGACAGTGCCGAGAACCGATTCTGTCAGCTGTGGTTCGTCGATGATGACCTGCCCACCACCTGGGTCGACACGTTTGCGGGCCTCGGTCAGCGCTTCAGCGATGCCGGTCTTGGCGAGCTGGTTTTGGTCGCCCCGTTCCGGTCCACCATCCCCGGCACCGACACCTACACCGACGAGCTCTGGTAACCCCACCCAGTTTCTGACGGTCCGTCAGATCGGAGATAGCATCATGGTCATGGAAGACAACGTGGAAGCCACTTTCCCGAAGATCATCTCGGTCGACGATCACGTGATCGAACACCGCAACGTGTGGCTGGACCGCCTTCCGGCCAAGTATCACGACGTCGGCCCCCGCACCATCCAAGAGCGCGGGACCATGCAGTTCGTTGGCGGCAACTTCAGTTACCAGCCAACCGAAGATGGCGAGCTGTGCGACTGGTGGCTGTACGAAGACCAAAAGATCCCGCAGACGCGCCTTTCGGCGGCGGCCGGCTTCTCCCGTGAAGAGGTCAAGGTCACCGGCATTACGTACGAAGAAATGCGGCGGGGCTGCTGGGATCCCAAGGCCCGCCTGGAGGACATGGATGCCAACTGGACTGAAGCCCAGATGTGCTTCCCATCGTTCCCGCGATTCTGCGGCCAGACCTTTATGGAGGCCTCCGACAAGGTCCTGTCGGACCTCTGTGTGAAGGCCTACAACGACTGGATGGTCGACGAATGGTGTGGGGATTCGGGCGGCCGCCTGATCCCGCTCACCATCACCCAACTCTGGGACGCAGACCTGGCGGCGGCGGAGGTCATGCGCAACGCCGCCCGGGGCGTCCGGGCCGTGTGCTTCAGCGAGATTCCGCCGTACCTCGGTCTGCCGTCCATCCACACGGATTACTGGGAGCCGTTCTTCCGGGCCTGTGCGGAGACCGGCACCGTCATCAATATGCATATCGGTTCGTCGTCCAAGATGCCCAGCACCTCGACCGACGCTCCTGCTGCGGTGGGTTCAACGCTCACGTTCGGCAATGCCATGAGTTCCCTCACGGACTGGCTGTTCTCCGGCTGGCTGGCCAAGCTCCCCACGCTCAAGATCGCGTACAGCGAAGGCCAAATCGGCTGGATCCCGTACATCTTGGAGCGGGCCGACAACGTCTGGCACGACAACCGGGCCTGGGGTGGTGTCCCCGACGTCGTCTCTGAGCCGCCCAGCACCTATTACTACCGCCAGGTCTACGGCTGCTTCTTCGACGATGTGTATGGCTTGGAAAACATCGAGAAGTGCGGCGTGAACAACATCTGTTTCGAGACGGACTACCCCCACTCCGATTCCACGTGGCCCAACTCCAAGCAGGTCGGCGCCAAGCTCATGAGCAACCTGCCCGAAGATGTCGTCCGCAAGCTCGTGCGCGGTAACGCCATCGAAATGCTCCAGCTCGATCTCGAAGCCTGAGATGACCAATGCTCCCTATCGCTTACTGATCGGCGGTGAGCACGTTGCCGCCGACAGTGGTTACAACGTGGTCAACCCCTCCACCGAACAGATCGTGGGCGTTGCCCCGGAGGCGTCGGTGGCCCAGGCCCAAGCGGCGTGCGCGGCGGCCAAGGACGCGTTCGAGGGTTGGCAGCGCACCTCCATGGAGGAGCGCTGCGCGTTGCTGGCCAAGGTGGCCGACGTGATCGACGCCCACTGCGACGAACTGGTTCCGTTGGTTCAGGCAGAGACCGGTGCAACCATGCGGGTCGCCAAGACCCTGCAGGTTCCCCAGGCCGCGGCCCGGTTCCGTCGCTACTCGCAGGTGGAATCCAACATGGTTGCCCTGCCGCCAGCGGTCATGCCCACCACCGCCTTGGCGCCGGGGGGCATCATCGGCGGCGTTGAGCACCGTGCCCCCGTCGGGGTGGTGGCGGCATTGGCCGCCTACAACTTCCCGGTCACCAACATGGCGGGCAAGATGGCCCCTGCGCTGGCCATGGGCAACACGTTGGTCATCAAGCCGCCCGTGCAAGACCCGCTCGGCGTGATCCGCATGGCTGAACTGTTTGAGGAAGCCGGGTTCCCACCCGGGGTGGTCAATGTGGTGTCGGCCAGCACGGTGGCGGCGGCGGAGGCCATCACCACCTCGCCCGACGTCGACATGATCTCGTTTACCGGTTCCACCGGCGTCGGTTGCCGCATTGCGGAGGTCGCCGGCAAGCAGATGAAGCGGCTGCTCCTGGAGCTTGGCGGGAAAGGCGCAGCCATCGTGTTCGACGATGCCGACCTCAAGAACGTCATCAGCAACGTGAGCAGTACGTGGACGTTCCACTCCGGCCAGATCTG
>JANXNS010000202.1 GCA_025353965.1 Aquihabitans sp. | reverse complement strand
CGTCGAACGATCTGGGCAATGGCGTCTCGCTCGTACGGCAGGATCCCAACGATCTCCCAAGAGCTCGGAGCGGACGTAGGAGAGGAGGTCGTCCCGATGATCGATGCGCCGGCTGTCAGCGTCGCCGCTGAGGTAAGCGTTCGGCGGGGAATCGCCTCGATGTCTTCGATCAGCAGCACTGGCGGGCGGTGCGCAACTTCTGGCAGCGGATCCCGGAGGTCAGCGATCGTTGTGGCCTTGGTTCCGTGAACTCGAATCACGGTGTCCGACAGGCTTCGGGCCAGAAGCTCAGCAACGTAGGTACGGCCCGAGCCGGGTGGCCCGGAAACCACGACAGCGGAAGCGAGCTTCGGCGGACTGCTTTTCCATGCATCATCGTGAAGCCGGTCGAGATCAGCCACCAACGCTCGTTGCCCGATGATCTGAGCACCGAAGTCCGCGTGACGAGTCGACAATGTCCGAAGATCAACCTCACGAAGGACCAAGTCTTCACCGCTCCCGGCGAACTGATCGAGTTCCTCAGCAAGCAAGGCCTGGCCCCGGCTCCAGTGCGCCAGCACAACCTCGCGCAGCTGATTAACCGTCCGTTCAGCTCCCTCGACCAACATAATCTGCGCGAGAAGCAGCGGAGCGAGGTCACCTCCGCCGAAGAGAGTCCGCCCCTTCAATTCCTTGCCGCTTCCATCCATTACTTCAGGGAGTCGATCAACAGAACCCTCGGCAAGTGAACGACAGATTGCCCATCGGACGGCAAGATTATCGGCCGCCAGTCCCAGCGATGCAACGAGTGCCTTCAGTCGCTTGGCAGTTAGATGATCCGATGTGAAGGTCATCTCGACCGCTCGCTCGACAAGGGATACGTCGGCACTCACAGCGTGCTCCGATCGAAGTACTGGCCCTCATCGACCACCGCACCGCCAGCAGATCCTCGGATCGTGGCCTGCCAGGCGAGGTGAGGGCGTAGTAGCTCGTACAGCTCGTCATCGATCTCTGAGTCCGTCGACAATACGATTACTTGATGGGAAGCGGTAGGCATGAACGAGCTGACGATTGCCTCCCGGTGAGCCCGATCGAGACGCCCAAGCGGCGTATCAATCACGAGCGGTGCGCTGCGGTGAGACAGCTGGCCCAACCCATGGATGAGCGCCAGAGCGAAGATCTCCTTCTCACCAGCCGACGGGACGGGAATCTCCTCGCCGCGTCCGTCGAAGAGCGTGACGCTTGAAGTCCCAACATCGATAGCGACGCGATCAAGGGCACCGTCGCGGTGAAGCAGAACTCGTAGCATCGATGACACGTTCTTCTCGAGGTCCGTTGACCGCCGATCGCGCAGGCGTGAACGGAACTCATCAAAGACATGGCGTGCGCTCCGAGCAACACCGATCTTGGCGGCCCCGAGTTCGGCCCCGACCAACCGTTCTTCGGCTAGCAGGACAGCCTCATTGGCCTCCTTGGCCACCGTCTCTGCAGCCTGAGCCTCACCATCTAACGCCACCACACTTCCCCGCTGGACGTCAATGGCCTCGGTCTGCCGCTGCCGTCGCTCAAGCAGGTCCATCGCTTCGCTCGATTGCTCGAACCGCCGCAGGTGGGACTCGGTCAGGCGAATGTGTTGGTGGAGCTGCTGCCGCCATCGGGCCTGTTCCCGTACAGACCCGAAGGCATCCCCGCTTGGGTCGTTGATCCGGCCATCGACCCGCAGCAATTCTGCGATTGAGAGCGGTCCGAGAACGTCGACCACCTCACCCTCAGCTGGCCGCATCTCAGTTAGTAACGCGTCGAGGTGACTCCGGAGCTGAGCGCGCTGTTCGGCCGTGAGCGGAGGAGCGAGTCGACGACGCATCAGCCGGTCTGCCACCGACTTCATCTGCTGCTCCGCCGCAGATGCGACGGCGCGGTGTTCACGGTCATGGAGCGCGCGCCTCACCCGGGTCGCCATCACTTCGGTCAGCTCATGCGACACGAACGAGGCAAGCGAGTCACCGAGCGAACGGCTCAGTTCTCGACTGACCTCCTCCAGCTCGGATCGGTAGAGGGCCAGCTCAGCCCGCAGCTGCTCCGCCCCCTCGACGGTATGCCCATCGAAGAGCAGCCGCAGCAGCTCGATCGCTTCTCGGAGTCCTGCCTCCAACTCTTCGAGAGCGGCTCGACCGTCGGCCAGTTGGGTTCGGGCACTGCCCAACACCTGCTCCGCATGCAGCTGCGCCTCGCGTGCATGCTCGTACTCAGCTTTCTCCTGGCTGCTCTTGAGGCGATCGCGTTCGCGCTTTTCGACTCTCGCCAGCTCAGCGACAAGCCGTCCCACCGCGTCGAGACCAAGCAGGTCGTCCAGACCAGCGATCACCGACTTGCCAAGATCGCGCTCAGCGAGCGACGCGACCTCCTCGCCATCGAAGAAGAAGAACCGGGCCGCACGTGCAGGAAGGAGGGCTGCGGTCAAGATCGCAACAACCTCGGTGCGGCCCTCGAACGTGGTGACGTCCACGTCGGGCGTCGTGACTGGACCGCCATTTACCCGGACCCGGACGTCCTCTGCTTCCATCTGGCCGTCGTCGAACCACCACTCCCGCTGGATCTCGAACCGATCGCCGTCATGCTCGATGCGAACAGCAACCGCCATGCTGGTATCACCGGCGGCCCGGGCATGACGGTTGAAGCAGTCCTCGACGGCAGCCTTATATGCGTCTGCCGGATCACGCCTTCCTGGGCGGTAGCTGACTCCGACCGCGTCCACGCCGTACAAGGCAAAGCCGAGGGCCATCATGAACGACGTCTTGCCAGCGCCGTTCTCGCCACCGATGAGGTACACCGAACGGTCCATGCTCGGGGCAGGCGGGAACACGACATCGATTTGGTCGCGGTACGCCCGGAAGTTGCGGAACGAGACCTGCTCAATCCGCATGGAACGGTCTCCCTTGGGCCACTGTGACCGCCGCTGACTCCAGGAGCGCATCCACCGCGGATCGAAGGCCGGCCCGTCCATCAGCCCTGGAGCGGATCTGCTCGTTGAGGAGGGCACGAACGAGGCTCGCTTCGATCCCTGCACCCTCGGCGAGATCGTCCAGCAGGGCCAGCTCGTGCTCGAAGAATGGCCCGCCGACAGTCATGCGTGGCGCCTCGGCGCTCGCACCGCTGCGGTCATCGAGGCCTCCATGTACCGTCTTGACCTCACGAGACTCCTTCACGTCGCACCCTACCTCTCGCAGCCGACCTGGCTGAGGAAGGTCGGCTATCATTGCGCTACGGGTCGTGTCCCCTCAAGGGCTAGACCGAAGTTTTTTCGGGGGATCTGCGGGGCACTTGCCCCGTACTCTTCGGACGATTATCCCCACGATGGTCGTATTCACAACATCCAGTGTTCGTCTGCCACCTAGATGGGGCGGCCGGGCCAAAACATGGAGGTCCAACATGGCCGCTGCCACTGCTTTTTCCCTCGTCCAGACGCAAGCTCTGCGAGACATTCAGGATCGTCAGCACGACTTGAAGCGTCCCGGATCTCGCCAGGACGAGGCACACGAGTTCGCCAAGGACTACGTGATCAACCGCTCCCATGCGGCGGTTCCCGCCTACCTCACCCACGACGTGCTGCGTGATGGGTACAAGGAGGTTGGACGCCAGGGTCACCTCCAAGGGCTCGCGCTGGCCAGCGTTGCAGCCGATGTCGCCCCGCCCGGCATGCCCACGATCTTCGGCGATGTCGTCCAGAACGGGTACCCCCAGCGTGACCTCGACCTACCCCGTCCGGTGTTCCAAAGTGGCGGAGGAGGCCGCGCCGGAGGCTCAGCGGTCATCGACCGCATCACCCCGGAGGACATGGTCGTCGGCTCGATGATGTGCGACGAGCTGACATCACAGGTGCAGGATCAGCTCGGGGATCGTGGGGTGGCCGTGCTCGCCACTCTGCTTCAAGGCCTGACCATCGACGAGGCCGCGGCCTGCCTCTGTTTGGCCACCAGCACCGTAGAGCTGTACCGCTCCAAGATCCGTCAGCTCACTCGATCCGTCTTTCTGCTCGACGCTGCTTGACGACCACCGTCTCCGCCCGATCTCGCACCGTTCTCACGATAGAGGGACTTTGATGACCACAACCACGCCAATCCCGGCCATCCTGACCGGCCACGCCCTGCGGTCTCTCCGAGATGCTGGCTACAGCCTCCCAGCGGCTCTTGCCGAGCCGATCGACAACTCCCTCGAAGCCGGGGCGAACCGCATCCGCATCCAGCTCGAGGAGGTGACGAAGAACAAGAAAAGCCACGTTCACCGCATCACGATTGCTGATGACGGCGACGGTATGAGCGCCGACACGCTCCACCACTACCCGCAGATCGGCTACTCCTCCCGCTACCTTTCGCTCACGGGTATGGGCAAGTACGGCGTCGGTGCGAAGCTTGCTGCCCTCAACTACTGCGAGCGGTTGGAGGTGTGGAGCCGTACGTCCAAGGACGACCCATGGCTCATGGTGCATTTTGACCTCCGTGAGGCCGAGAAAGCCGAGGCGGTTGGCGAGGAGTCTGGGATCGCTGCTCCGTTGGAGGTCCCGATTCCCTCGGAGCTGCAGCATTTAGTGCCAGAGGGCTCTGGATCCGTCGTCGTCTGGTCCCACATTGATCGGCTGGAGTCGGGCCGACACGCGCTGGACCACAACGCCCTCCGCTCTGACATCGAGAAGGAATTGTCCCGGATGTTCCGGTACTTCCTCGACGGCGGCATCGAGATCGAGATCAACGGACGATCGCTGCTGGCGCACGATCCCCTGTTCGTCATGGAAGGCACCTGGGCTGACCAGGTGCTGCAGAGGTTCTACCGCCGCAAGGACGCCGAACCGAGCTTCGAGCCAAAGGCCCACTACGGCGCAACGGTGGTCGGGGATGAGACGCTCAAGTTCCAGGGCAGTGCCGTCCACCTTCGAGTGACCGTGTATCCGAAGGAGGTCACGCGCACCCGGGGCAGCGGTGGTGATTCGTTGGCCAAGGACTTGCGCGTGCCCGACAACGAGGGCTCGCTTTCGTTCGTCAGGCTGGACCGCGAGATCAACTACACCAACGTCCCCCGGATCTTCCCTCGGGCCGTGCGGGACTCGGACCGGTTCATCGGCATCGAGATCCGCTTTGCACCAGAACTCGACGAGTACATGGGCGTGCGGCACGTTAAGCGGGGGGTCGAACCGCATGGCGAACTGCGTGCGCTCATCCGGCAGCACCTCAACCGATGGATCCCACAAGCGGACGACCTGATTCAGGAACAGTGGGGCGAGGTCATCCGCGAGTCCAAGTTCGCCGCGGGAGAGAACGCCGAGCTCCTGAAGGCTGCGGCCAAGGCCAACCGGTCTATGCCCAAGGGTCGGACGCCGGCGACGGACGGG
>JANXNS010000134.1 GCA_025353965.1 Aquihabitans sp. | reverse complement strand
GCCTGGACTTCGGCGGCAGTGATGATGCCGTCGACAGCGGGAAGGAGAATCTCAGGCACTGGTGCGCTCCTTTGATGAGTACAACACCAGGCTCTTGCCCAGCACGGGATTGAGGAGCTTTTCTGTCCAGCGGGTGAGCTTGGGCGCCTTGGTGATGTCCCACACCAGCAGCCGGTGGTAGGCCTGCACCAGCGGGTTGGTGTTGTTGGTGGGCCCCACTGCGCACTTGAGCCACCAATAGGGCGAGTGCAGCGCATGGGCGTGGTGTGCGACGCCGGGCACGAGGCCGGCGTCGCGGAACCGGGCCCGGAGGCTGGTTTCGGTGAAGATTCGGACGTGGCCACCGTCCACGAATGGTGCGTGGTATTCGTCGTTGATGGCCCAACAGATCTTCTCGGGGAGCCAGGTGGGCACGGTGACGGCGATGGTGCCGCCTGGCTTGAGGACCCGGGCCAGCTCCGACGCGGCGGCGGCATCGTCGGGGATGTGCTCCATGACTTCGGAGCAGATGATGTGGTCGAAAGCGTTGTCTGGAAACGGCAGGCGGGTTCCGTCGCCATTGACCGTTGTTGCCGTGGTGCCAGCCGGCGCCTCGCCCGCTGCCTGCATGGCGGCGAAAAGCCCGGAGACGTCCTTGAGATCGGCCAGCGAATAGTCCAGCGCAATGATGTGAGCGCCGCGGCGGTAGACCTCAAACGCATGGCGGCCCGCGCCGGCACCCATGTCCAGGACAAGGTCCCCTGGCTTCAGGCCAAGGCGGGCGAAATCGACAGTGAGCATTGGTGGTCCGTTCCGCTACTTGGCCAGCAGAGCACGGTATTGCTCCACGGTCTTTTCGGCCGTGTGGCGCCAGCTCCAGTGATCCACTACCCGCTGACGACCGGCTTGGCCGACCTGGGCGGCTTCCGCCGGATTATCGAATACCCACGCGATCTTGGCGGCCAGTGCGCCGCTGTCTGCGGGTGGGACGGAGAAGGCGGTGACGCCGTCGGGACCGACAACCTCGGGGATGGCGCCGCCGGTGGTGGCCACCAGCGGGATGGCGCACGACATGGCTTCGATGGCCGGAAGCGAGAAGCCTTCGTAGAGCGAGGGAACCACCGCCACCTCGGCCTCGGAGTAGAGCTCGACGATGCGCTCGTCGGTCACGCCCGAAACGAAGGTGACGGCGTCTTCCAGGCCGAGTTCGCTGATGGTGCGGGCGGATTCTCCGCCCTCTTTGGCCCGGCCGATCACGGTGAGCGTGACGTCGGGCCGTTCGGTGCGGAGCTTGGCCACGGCCTCAAGCAGGTACCGCAGGCCTTTCATGGCCACATCGGCGCTAGCGGTGGTGATCAACATGCCCGGGGTCTTGGTGACTCCGGCAACCGGCTTGAACAGCTCGGGATCCACGCCCACCGGCACGATGTGCATCTTGGACGGGTCGACCTTGTGATCGTGGCTGATGTCTTTGAAGGAGTTTTCCGACACGGTGATCACGCGGTCCAGCCGGCTGGCCACCCGGGTCTGCATGTTGGTGAAGGCGTACCAGCGGCGCAGGGTGAGGCGCTTGTAGAGCGTGTCGGCGTGTTCCATCTCCAAGCGGCGGTCCACCGTTATGGGGTGGTGAATGGTGGCGATCACCGGCATGCCCATGCGCTTGATGGCCAGCAGGCCGTAGCCGAGGGACTGGTTGTCATGGACGAGGTCGAAGTCGTTCTTGCGGTGCTTGAGCTTGTCCCAGGCCCGCATGGTGAAGGCCATGGGCTCGGGGAAGGTGCCCATGCTGAACGCGCTCACCTCAAGGAAGTCCGTCCAGTTCTTCAGCTCCCAGATGCCCGGCATGCGCAAGGGGAAATACTCGTTGTAGATGTCCAGGCTGGGCAGCTTGGTGAGCGGCACGCGGTCATCCAGCTCGGGGTACGGCTGGCCTCCAAGCACCTCGACGTGGTGGCCGAGATCCGCCAGCGCCTTGGAGAGGTGGCGGACATAAACGCCCTGGCCCCCACAGTGGGGCTTGCCCCGGTAGGCGAGCAGCGCAATGCGGAGAGGACGGTCGTCAGAAGCCATGAGCGCACCAGACTTTCGGGTCATTGACCATCCGGTCAAGACGAGCGATCGCTCAGCTTCACCACCGCCCGTTGGTTTTCCTCGTGATTCCCGTCTTGGAGTGACAGGGGTCACGGGTTTGTGGCACGTTTGCGTCCGATTTTTCGATGGCAACGGACGGCGCCTCAGGGAAAGAGGGCTGCACCCAGGTGTGGGTTGTCGGCGTTGACGGCGAGAAAGCCGGTTTTCAGGCTCCTTTGGAACGAGACAAAGGCGAGGCCCTGATCGAGGCGCCCGGCCTTATCGAAGCCACGGGAATAGCGGCCGCGGGAGCGTGCGACGTTATGCCGGTTTGGTGGGTACCGCGGAAGGGCAGCCGGACCGGGGCTGGGAGGCCATCGGCGCCAGCTTTCTCTTCGTCTTTGCCCGCGCTCCAGCCGAGCGCCGCGGCCCCGGCCAAGCCCGCCGCGCCTGCGGCACCACCCACGAACCTGCGCCGCGAGAACTTGGGCTGGTCCGCGCCCATGGTCAGCTCAGTGCCAGTGCACCGGGTACTTCGCCGAGCTCCTTGGCGAGGGCCGAGAACTTGGCCTTGAGCCTGGTGCGGTCCGCCTTGGACACCTTCTCGTAGGACACCCAGCCGGTGCCGTCTCGGTACGGGGCCAGCGCGGTGGAGGCTGCTTCGAACGCCGTGGTGAGTTCCTTGGCCAGCTTGGGGTCCGCCTTCTTGATGGCAGGCATGAGGAGGTCCGTGGCCTTCTGGGCACCTTCGACGTTGGCGGCCAGATCCCAGAGGTCAGTGTGGGAGTAACGATCCTCTTCGCCGGTGATCTTGCCGTCGGCCACTTCTTCGATCAGCCCCGACGCACCCTTGGCCACGGCCAGCGGGGTCACCTTGAGATTGGTGAGGCCGGCTTGGAGCTTGGCGATGTTCTTATCGAGCTCATCGGCGGTCTTCTTCGACCCGCTGATGTCGTTGGCGACCCAGAGGTCATATTCGAGTTGGTGCCAACCGGTGACCTTGGGGCTAGCGGTGTCGGGCACGCCATCTGCCGCTCGGGAATCTACGGCCTTGTCGATGTTGGAGATGAGCGCGGCGATGGGCTCAATGCGCTCCCAAGCCTGACGAGAGGTGGGATAGGCGGCCTTGGCGGCCTCGATATCGCCAGCCCGCACGGCGTCGGTGAAGACCATCACGTCGCCCACCAGCTGGTTGACCTGGACCGTCACGTAGGCCTGATAGCCCACAACCGCCTTCTTCACGAGTGGGTTGTCCGACGTACCCGCAACCGCGTCCTTGGAAATGCCCGAGGACGAGTCGCACGCCGGCACGCCACTGCCCGCGGCGCTCGAGGCGGCACCCGCCGCCGACCCCGACGCGCAGTCGGAGCGGGTGGCCGCGCCGTCGTCCTTGGCGCACCCGGCCAGGAGCAACCCGGCCACAAGGGCCGCGGCCGCGACGCGCCGGGTGATGGAAGTTGTCGTCATGGTGTCCTCTGAAGGGCTCATTGTTCGGAGTGCCTAACTCTTTTAGGTGGGTGCCGTCAACCCCGGGCGAGAAGGTCGCCCTCTCCCGCGTCGATCGAGCACCCAACCAAGGGCGACCAGGCCGGCAGCCACGAGCCGCGCTGGGAGGTCCCCGCAGCGGACGTACCAGGTGGTTCCGGCGCGGAGCGGGACCCCGCGCCGGACCCGAACGGCCTGCTCGGAGGTGCCGGTGCGCTGGTGGACCTGGCCCGACGGGCTCACGAAGGCGCTGAAGCCGGTTGGGGCAACCTGGACTTCCCAGCGCCCCGTCTCGATCGCTCGCAACTGAGACGAAGCAACCTGTTGGGTCTGCACAAACGTACCCGTGTAGGTCGAGCCGTTGGTCGGGTTATAGAGCAGTTGGCCACCCGCGGCCACCGCAGCCCGCGCTCGGTGGCCGAAAAAGACCTCCCAGGAAATCACCGTGGCGATCGGCGCAGCTTCGGTGTGGAGGAGGCCGGACTGGTGCGAGATGGTGGCATCGCGGCGCGCCAGCGTGTCCGGGGCGAAATGCTCGATGAACGAGCGGAACGGCACCCACTCGCCGAACGGGACCCGCTGGACCTTCACGTAGCGGTCCCCCCAGGTGCCGTCGGCGTTGATGACCTGCTGCGAGTTGCGGAACTGGGTGTCATTTACGCCTTCCACCGTG